>NZ_JBEZVK010000043.1:0-65272 GCF_040636955.1 Streptomyces sp. NPDC032472 | reverse complement strand
ACGCTGCGCAGCGTGTTCGCGTCGCCGATGGAGCCGACCCAGGACGGGAGCTGCGAGTGCCAGACCGTGGTGTGGCCGCGCAGGCGCTGGCCGTGTGCCATGGCGCGGTTGACGATCTGGTCAGCGGGGCCGAAGTTGAAGTTGCCGCGGGACGGTTCGACGGCGTCCCACTTCATCTCGTTCTCCGGGGTGATCATGTTGAATTCCCGGTCCGCGATTGCGGCGTACTTCGAGTCGCCGAGCCTGCCGGCCGCCACAGCGGTGCCGAAGTACCTGCCCGAGGGGGCCGCCTGGGTACCCAGGGCGGCGGCTCCGGCGGAGCTGGGCAGGAGCGTCACGGCACCAGCCACCAGCGCCGCGGCCGACATTCCTATCACCACTGTTCGGCGACGCCGGCCGAGCCGGTGCAGGCCCTTCATGATTCTCCTCGGGGGCCGCAAGTCGCCCTGGATGCCGTGATCGTGCGCGCATCGGCCGGTACGGCCTGATCCGTCGCGGGTCGGGGGCGGGGCAGGGCCTGGGCCCGTTCCTGCCTACCGATCGCCCGGGAGGCGTGGGTGTGTCGCGTCATTGGAGCGGCTTTCTTTCAGGGGATACGTCAACGGGGAAAGTCGGGGGACCTGCCACGCCGGCCCGTCAAGGTGAGCGGCGGGAAGAGCACCCCACACAATGGAGGCCTCCGAACTGATGGCCTCGTAACAGAAAAATGGCGCCGCCCGGATGATTGCCCGGTGATGCATCACGCGGGCGAAAAGCGTTATGCCAAGCCCTGCGTTCCGGTCGTCCTGTGGAAAGGGCGCCGCCCTGATCACCAGCGAGGTGTCATCGGTGGCGGTCGCGCTGATCAGCCTTCAAGCCGGTACGCCGAGTCAGCCGTCGACGAACGCGGACCGAAGCCGGTTTCGGCGCAGCACTCGGCTCGCTGCCAGGTCGAGAACAGCGTGGTGCAGGATCGTGGCGAGTGTCGGCCAGCCCCCGACGACCGTGAAGGTGACCCGCTGCCGCGTCTGCGCGCTGCTGGACGCCGAGACTCGGCCGAGCGTCGCGAAGTCGCCGGCATACGTGAGGTACAGGGCGGGCTCGTCCGCGGACTCCAGCGACTGTGCGCCCAGCGGAACAGTGCCCGCGACGGCCGGCGGACTCACCGGGGACGGTCCGGCCGACGTGATGGTGCTCGACGGGATCGGCGTGGGATTGCCGGCCGTGGGAGCGGGGATGACGCCGGGCACCCGATGCGCCGGTTCGGGCCAGGTCACGTAGGTGGCGGTCCCGGTGACGAGGACCGCGCCGGTGGCGAGGGCCACCAGCGGATGAGCGGTCACCGCGTGGAGTTTGCCGATCAGACAAGCTGTGCAGACTGCCTCCCCCCGTCGCCGTGCCGACGGCGACGGGTGCCGTGGCCAGCCCGGTGGCGCCGGCCGCCGTACCCGACAGCAGGCCCTTGGCGGCCAGCGCGGCGATGGGCCCGGCCGGGACCGCCAGTGGGGCGAGGCTGAGGAGCAGTCGCTCGACCGGAACCCGTTCCGTCTTCGTCGCCGCGCAGACCGGACATCCGCGGGTGTGCCGCGCGATCCGCTTGCGCCACACCGATGTACGGAGACCGTCCCAGCCGATGAGGAGGCGATCGGCTTTCGCCGCGAGGCCCCTGACTCCTCGGCCGGAACCTGGCCGGGCCTTACCGTGCCGGGGTGAACCTTCCCCAGACCGCGACGGAGCCGCCCGGGGTCTGCGTGTCGACGCGGTAGCCGTCGTCCGTGGCGTTGCGCACGCCGGTGGCGTGGTTGTACTGGCCGGCGAATTCATGCTGGCCGGTCGGCACGGTACGGCCCGGTTTGAGGACCCAGCGGTAGACCAGCGCTCCGCCGGCCTCCTGAACGGTGACGATGAAGTCTTCACTCGGCAGGGTGCGCCAGTTGCCGGTGTTCTGCACGCCGCCGGTTTGGGCGATGCGCAGTTCCACGGTGAGCGAGGTGAGCGGCTGTGTGGTCTTGAGAGTGAGGTTGCTCTGGGCCCAGTAGACGGTGCTGTGCGGATCCACCGAGCCGTCCGACGACAGGGGCCCGTTCTGAACCCGGCTGCTGGGCAGCGGAGTGGGGCGCGGGCCGACCGGGGCCGTGGTGGTCGGAGTCGGGGCCGGGGCGGCGGGGGTGGTGGGAGCAGAGGGCGTCGGACGGGAAAGAAACGTCGGGGACGGGGTCGCGGGGGTGGTGGCGCTGTCCGACGGTGGCGGAGTGCGGACGATGCCCGCGACCGCGAGACCACCCGTGGCCAGGGTGGCGGTGATGGCGAGGCCTGCGAGGGCGGCCTTGGGCCAGGTTCTCGCGATGGACGGTGTGCGGTGACGGACGGTGCCGTCGGCCGCCCCGCGTTCCACGCGGGCCAGCATCCGGGCGCGATCGGGCTGGTGGGCCTCGGCGGCGTCGCGCAGCCGACGGGTGATGTCCTCGTTCACCGGTTCCTCCTCCCCGCCACCAGGTCGCCGACCGCTCGTGTGCCAAGTATCCGTTCCAACTCGGCCATTCCCTTCGAGGTCTGGCTCTTGACCGTACCGACCGATATGCCCAGCGCCGCCGCGGTGTCCTTCTCCGAGAGGTCGAAGGCGTGGCGCAGCACCACGCACGACCGCTTCCGGAACGGCAGCCGGGCGAGCGCCGTACGTACGTCCAGCACGGCCGCCACGTCCGGCCCCGCCACCTGCTCCGGACTGCGGGACCAGAACAGCGCGATCCGGCGCCGCTCGCGCACCGCACTGCGGATCCGTTCCCGCGCCATGTTGGCGACCACGCCGCGAGCGTAGGCGAGCGGGTGGTCAGCCTTGCGAAGCCGGTCCCAGCGCTGCCACAGGGCGACCAGGGCATCCGCGGCGAGGTCGTCGGCCGCGTCCGTCTCGCCGGTCAGGAGATGGGCGAGACGGGCCAGTTCGGCGTAGTGGCGTTCGAAGAAGTCGTGAAACTCCGCGGACGCGTCATGAAGGAGCATCTCCCCCGGTCGCCCTCTCCCTGCTATGTGCGCGTTAACAATCGGCTCGAGCGTAACAGTGCCCGTCACCGCGGCCGGACAGTGGCCGATCGCGGGGGCAGAGCCGTGACGGTGGGTGGACGGCACGGTCAATGCCGGGCGAACTGGACGCGGGTCTCTTGCGCGACGTCCGGTTTCAGTGCGATCCCCTCGACGGTCAGTTGTTCTCCGTAAAGGTCGGTGACCCTGATCGCTCCGCCGCATCCGCTGCCGCCGGTGGAGAGGAAGTAGTTGTAGTCGGTGCGGGGCAGTTTCCGCCAGCCGCTGGCGGTCCGGAGTTCGAGCACCGTCACCGGGTTCCGATGCCCGATCACCTGGACGCCGCACCAAGAGCGGCTGGACCCGGTCTTGTACCGGATGGAGAGCGTGTCGGGCGCGGCGGGGCTCAGCAGCGTCCAGGTGATCGGGATCCGGCCGAGTGAGGGGTTCGCGAGCTTGGCGAAGGCCTGTTGGCTGAGGTCGAGTTGCCCCGGTGCGCAGGGCAGGGGGCACTCGTTGACGATCCGCACCGTGATGGAGTTCCCGTTGGCGGCGCGGACCCGCACGTACGCCCCGCACGCTTTGGCCGACTCGTAGTCGGTGTGGTTCATCGCCGCGATCATGAGATCACCGGACGGTCCGTACAGGCAGGCACCATTGCCGTCACCCGCGGCATAGGAAGTCGCGACTCCCTGGTAGCTGACCGAGGGCTTGATCCGTCCCGCCGAAGAGGCCGGCGACTCCGTGCGTGCCGGGCTGGAGGCCGAGGGCGTCGGGACACCGACGGCTGACGGCGGGGGCGGGCTCGTGACCGTCGGCTCCGTCGATGCGGTCGCGGCGCCGGCCTCTGCTGCCGGCGACCCGGAACTGGACGGTGCGTTCGTTGGGGCAGCCGCTACGGATGCGCCGGTGGGAAGCCCGACACCGGACCGGCTCCCGGGGAGGAGCGTGAGGGCCAGGCAGGCCAGCGCACCGACTGCCGTCACCGCCAACGGAATGCCGACGGCCGCCCCGCGTCTGCGCCGCGGCCGCGGCGCACCGTGTTTCGTTGTCCTCATGCCCATCCGTTCGGTAGATCGAGTCGACGTCGCACTTATCAGTGGCCGCCGAAGGCGAAAAGGTTGCCGCTCCGGTCCGGTCCGGACCGGTGCCGATGTCGCCGAGACCGGGGCGGGCGCCGCGCACGGCCGCCCGCCCCGGCCCGGGGCGATCAGGACACGTCGCCGTACACCACGCCACGGCCGTAGCCGCCCAGGTAGACCCGGCCGTACACGTCCGGGTCGCCGATGATGACGGAGATGACGCTCCCGCCGAACTGGTGCTGGTCGTCGTTGATCCGGACCCAGGTCGAACCGCCGTCGATGGAGCGGAACACCCCGGTGACGCCCTTCAGCGTCCCGCTGAGGTAGAGAGCCTGGTAGGTGGCGCCCGGGGCGGGCTTGCCGAAGCCGACACCGTGCGCCTGCTGCACGCCGGCGAGCTTGTTGAAGCTCGCCCCGCCATTGGTGGAGTGCAGGAGTCCGTTGCCTCCGCCTGTGATCCACAGGTCACCGGCGACGCCCGGGGCCGCCTTGAGCTGTCCGTCACCCAGGCCGGCGGCCCGGGCGGTGAAGCTCTTGCCGCCATCGGCGCTGGCGTACAGGGTGCCGCCCTTGAGGGCGTAGAACGTGTTCGCCGACGAACGGTCGGCCACCACGGCCGAGTCCGCGGGCAGACCGGAGGCGGCCGTCCAGGTCGCACCGCGGTTCGTCGAGCGGAACGGCCTCTGGCCCGCGGGCGTCCAGACGACGGCGGCGCCGTCCGCCGAGACCGCCACGGCCCCGCCGCCCGCTCCGCGCACGGGTTCCCCGGCGAACGGCGTCCAGCCGGCCCCGCCGTCGGTCGAATAGGCGCCGTGCTGCTCGCCACCGAGACCGACCCGGACCACGAACCCCGGCTTCGCCTGCGCGAAGTCGATGCCGGTGGTGTTGGAGAACAGCGGTCCGGAGAGTGCTTTGGCGGGTACCTTGGTCAGGTCCTCGTGCCGGAATCCGCTGACATCGCCGAGCGCACTGATCAGCGGGAGGCCCGGGGGCTTGATCAGCCCGAGGACCGCGGTCTCCTCCAGCCCCTTGGCCGGGACCGTCCAGTGCGTGGCACCCCCCTTGTCCGCCGCGGTCACGTCGTTGCTGCCCCATATCCCCGACCCGGTGCCGTACAGCACGTGCCCGGAGTCGAAGGGGTTGATGGCCAGCGCGCCCATCCAGTGCCCGATGCCCGTGCCCACGTACGGCGCAGCGGAGTTGTCCCGCACCGAGGTCGCGCCGAGCGCCTTCCAGGAGGCGCCGCCGTCGGTCGACCGGTACACCTCGTCCGAGGGCCACCAGCGGTCCAGCGTGGTGACCATCACCGTGGACGGGCGCTGCGGATCGACAGCCAGCCCGGCGAAGCCGTAACCACCGCTGGACGGTGAAATGTTCTTCCAGGCCCCGGTGGACGGCGTGTACTTCCACACGGAACCGGCCGTCACACCGTTCGGGCCCGGGGCATTGGTGTACGTCAGATACAGCGAGCCGTCACCGGACAGCACACCGTGCTGCGGCAGCTGCCCTGTGGGCCGGCCGGACACGGCCTGCCAGCTGCTGCCGCCGTCGGTGGAGCGGTACAGCGAGGTGGTCTTGTCGGCCACCCCGACGTAGATCGTCCGGCTGCCGGCCGGGCCGAAGGTCACGAAGGACAGGCCGACGCCGCTGCTCGCACCGTCCTTGACGGGGAAGGCGGCGACCTGGCTCCAGGTCACGCCGTAGTCGGTGCTGCGCCAGAGCCCGTTCTTGCGGGTGCCCAGGTAGAGCGTGCCGTGGTTGGCGGGGTCCACCACCAGCCGCTCGCCCATGGACCGGCCGTCCTCGTTGCCGCCCAGTTTGAACGGCAGGTCGGTGCGCTGGAACGTCTTGCCCTGGTCGGTGGAGCGGAGGATCGCGCCGTTGCCCGCCCAGTCATTGGTGTAGGTGCCGCTCGCGAGGTACAGGCGGTTCGGGTCGACGGGGTCGGTCGCCAGGCTCTCGATCCCGAGCAGGTTCCAGTCGGATCCACCGATCCAGTCGGTCAACGAGGTCCATTGCGCGGCGGTCGCGTCCCAGCGGTATGCACCGCCGATGTCGGTCCGGGCGTACAGCAGGTCCTTGCGGGCGGGGTTGAAGACCAGCCCGGTGACGAACCCTCCACCGACGATCTGCGCGTTGTGCCAGGTGTACCTGCCCGAGCCGGCCGCCTTCACCAGCTTCCACTGCTGGTTGGTGCTGCCCCGGTCGGCGTACTGGATGAGCGGCACCCCCTCGCCGGTGGAGCCGCCCCACACGTCCAGCACCATGTTGTTGCTCCGGGAGACGAACTTCACCGCCCCATCGCCCACGTCCTGCATCTTCCACTGCTGCGTGGCGGAACCGTGGTCGGTCTGCTGCTCGACGGCCGCCACGGACTCCTTGGAAGCGCCGCGCACTCCGAGGACCTTGTGGCTGCTGCGGTTCTCCACCTCGTAGTAGCCGTCCCCCGCCTGCCTCAGCCGCCACTGCTGACTCGCGGCACCTGCCACGCGGCTCGCCTGCCGTATCCAGACGCCGTCCGACGTGTCCGCCCCCGGCACGTCGAGCACCTTGTCGCTGCGGACAGAGGTCAGCGTGTAGTAGGCGTCGGCATCCACCGTCGCGGCGTTCGAATCGGCCTGCACGAACAGCAGGTAGGGGCCGAGGACTCCAGGCACGCCCAGCATCAGGCCGATCGATATCCCGCGCCGGCGGTGGCGCCCCCGCGTACGCCGCTCACCACCAGCCGCGGCCTTGCGCCGGCTGCGGCCGTCCGCCGTGGGATCCGTCTCGTTCATGGGGGCTACTCCTTGCTTCGGCCCTGCCCCGTACAACCGCTCAGGTCAGCGGTGCGCGGCGGCATGCGGCGGGAGATCGGGCGACCCGTGGGTGTGATCGCCTTCTGGTGTGCCCGTCAGTTGCCGCCGCTCCGGAAAAGGTTGCCGCCCGCCGAAGTCCGGTACCGGGCCACTGAGACCGCGTCGTTCCAGCGTCAGATCGGGCAGGGGGGAGGGCTGTCGCGTCCGTTCAGCAGCCCGCCTCGTGCGCGGCGGTTTCCGACGGCAGGCTGGGCGAAGAGCTGAGACCTCATCGGAGGGACTTCGCCAGCGTGGTGGCGCCGTTGAGCAGGTGCTCCAGCGGCCCGCGCCGAAAGAATCGGGACCAGGCCGCGGTGAACACGATGGCTGGGCGGGAGACGGCCGGAGCTTGGGGCGCTTGGCGCCCGGAGAGGAAGGCTTCGGATGTGTGTGGGGGCGACCGGGTGGGCACGGGCACGCCGCTGTGGCGGCTCCTGCCGCCTGCGGCCGTCGACGCGGGCTTGACGACCCTCGCCGCACTCGCACGTGGATCAAGCTCTTCGACGAGAGGACCCCCGCGGCTGTGCCGGGCTGTTGCTGCGCACGCACTCTCCGTTGACCCATCTTCCAGGGCGAACTGCAGGCCCCCCGTATGGCTCGACCGAGACCCACCCAGGCACGTTCGGCCGCCCCGTCACTCCGCACCCAGGAGGTTCCCTGAAACACGACGGCAATCACTCAATGCCATCGCATGACTACCCTGGGGGCCGGAGTGGACGCTGTCTGTAAAGGACCACACCCGCGCGATGAATTTCCGCCTGCCGGCGGGGGCGATTCCGCTGTTCGGCGGGGTGACCACCGGCGCACGTTGTACTGGGACGAATCGAGACCGAGTACAACCGCACCCGTCTGTCCTGGGGGAGGCTGCGTGAGGGCCGCTCGGTCGCGGCTCGCAGATCGGGCAGGGCGGTCTTGCCGGGGTCGCCGAGAACGAACTGCTGGTCGCTGCAGGAGGTCTCGTCGGTGTCACCACGGGACCTCTTGAGGTGCAGCGGGAGGCGAAGGGGGGTCGGAGAGCGCGGCGACGATGTGACGCGGACGGGACCCCGGCCGGGAACGCGGGAGAGGCGAAGGACGAGCTGTGCCGCGTCGAAAGCAGCGCCGCGGTAGCCGTCCAGGAAGAAGGTGTCGGACAGGGAGTGCAGCAGGGGGGTGCCGGGGCCGCCCCGGGGCGGACCTCGCAGGCTGCGACAGGCCATGTGATCGCGAACAAATACACTGTCGTGAGCACTCGTGAGACAGTCGTAAGGTCTGCGAAGCCCTGGCGCCATCGACCGGATCCCGACAGCGGTCCAACCGCCGAGCGCCGTCACTCGTAGGCACTGGGCGGCTGTGAACCATACTGGTACGACCGATGAGGGGGCCTTGAGTGGGAACTGCAAGCACCGAGCCGGAGTCCCGCCAGCCCGTGATGGCGGATGTGGCGCGGGTCGCCGGCGTGTCCCACCAGACCGTGTCCCGGGTGCTGAACGGTGCACCGCACGTCCGGCCCGACACCCGGGACCGGGTGCTCGCCGCCATCCGGGAGCTGGACTACCGTCCCAACTCGGCAGCCCGCGCGCTGGTCACCCGCCGCTCCCAGACCCTGGGGGTGGTCAGTTTCGGCAGCGCACTCTACGGCCCCGCCTCGATGCTGGACGGGATCGAGCAGGCCGCGCGCAGTGCGGGGTACTTCGTCAGCGTCGCCAGCCTGCGTTCGCTGGACAGCCGCTCCGTACAGGAGGCGGTGGACCGGCTCCGCGACCAGGGCGTGGAGGGCATCGTCGTCATCGCGCCGCAGATCTCGGCGGTGAGCGCGGTGGCGAAGCTGTCCAGCGCGGTGCCGGTGGTCGCGGTCGGATCGGGCAGCCAGTCCCGAGTGCCGATGGTGGCCGTCGACAACGAGTCGGGGGCGCTGGCAGCCACCCGACACCTGCTCGACCTCGGGCATGCCACGGTCCACCACGTCGCCGGCCCCCCCGGCTGGCTGGAGACCAAGACCCGACAGGACGGCTGGCGCAAGGCCCTCGAGGCCGGCGGCGCCGAGGTGCCACCGGTACAGAGCGGCGACTGGAGCGCGAGGTCCGGGTACGAGGCCGGACTACGGATCGCCGAGGATCCTCTGGTCACGGCGGTCTTCTGCGCCAACGACCACATGGCCCTCGGCCTGCTCCGCGCGTTCCATGAGGCGGGACGGGCGATTCCGGGGGACATCAGCGTCGTCGGGTTCGATGACATTCCCGAAGCCGCGTACTTCGCCCCACCGCTGACCACCGTGCGTCAGGACTTCGGTGAGCTGGGACGCCGCGCTCTTGAGCTGCTGGTGGAGGAGCTGACCGGCGTCGGCCACGCCCGCAGCCACGTGCTGATCTCGCCGGAGATGGTGCTGCGGCGCAGTGCCGGCCCGGTGGCGCGTTAGGCCGCCCGCGGACGGCCTGGTCAAGATTGGGTAACGGCATGGCGGTCCCCTTGTCCATGGAATTGTGAGCGTTAACAATCTCACTCAAGCGAAACGGCACCGCTACATCCCGTTCACATGGACGGCGCGGACCGCACCGCCGCCTGCACCAACGCCGCACCGGGCGCCCATCGCCCCCGACGGTGTTTCCACCGCCTCCCGCGCCGGTCGGCCTGCCTGGTCCACCTGCCCGCGGTCGATCCGTCCGCGCCGAGAGCAGCCTCCCCACTCGAGAGGAATCCCAAGATGTCCAAGAGAGCTGCGGCGGCCCTGGTCGCCGGCACGATGGTCGCCGTTCTGTCCGCTTGCGGTTCCGGCGGCGGCGGCCCGGCCGGCGGCAAGGACTCCGGAAGGCCGCTCACCGTGGGCTTCTCCCAGGTCGGCGCGGAGAGCGGGTGGCGCACGGCCAACACCAAGTCCGTCCAGGATGCGGCCAAGAAGGCCGGGATCACGCTGAAGTTCTCCGACGCCCAGCAGAAGCAGGAGAACCAGATCAAGGCCATCCGCTCGTTCATCCAGCAGAAGGTGGACGTCATCGCCTTCTCGCCGGTGGTCGAATCGGGCTGGGACACCGTGCTCAAGGAGGCCAAGGCCGCCCACATCCCGGTCGTCCTGACGGACCGCGCGGTGGACTCCAAGGATGAGTCGCTCTATGCCACCTTCCTCGGTTCGGACTTCGTCGAGGAGGGCAAGAAGGCCGGCGACTGGCTGGTGAAGGAGTACCAGGGCAAGAGCGACCCGGTGAACATCGTGGAGCTGCAGGGCACCACCGGCTCCGCCCCGGCCAACGACCGCAAATCGGGCTTCGCCGACGTCATCACGACGGACCCCAAGCTCAAGATCACGGCCTCCCAGACCGGTGACTTCACACGCGCCAAGGGCAAGGAGGTCATGCAGGCCTTCCTGAAGTCCCAGCCGAAGATCGACGTGCTCTACGCGCACAACGACGACATGGCACTCGGCGCCATCCAGGCCATCGAGGAAGCCGGCAAGAAGCCCGGAACCGACATCAAGATCATCTCCGTCGACGGTGTCAAGGACGCCTTCACCGCGATGAGCCAGGGCAAGATCAACGTCGTCGTCGAGTGCAACCCCCTCCTGGGCGACCAGCTGATGGACCTGGTCAAGAAGGTCAAGGCCGGCGAGCAGGTGCCGCGCCGGATCAAGACCGAAGAGGGCGTCTTCACCCAGGACCAGGCCGCGGCCGCCCTGCCGACCCGCCAGTACTGACCGGCCCGGTGACCAGGGGCTGCCCGGATCCGACCCGGCCGGCCCCGGTCGCGACCACGAGAGGAGGGGGCGGATGCCTGCCCACCGTGCGCAGCAACCGGTCCTGGAAGTACACGGGATCCGCAAGGAGTTCCCCGGCGTGGTGGCGCTGGACGGGGTCGACTTCCGGCTCTTCCCCGGCGAGGTGCACGCCCTGATGGGTGAGAACGGCGCCGGCAAGTCCACTCTGATCAAGGTGCTCACCGGCGTCTATGAGTCGGACGGCGGCGAGGTCGTGCTGAGCGGCCGGCCCGTGCACATCTCCGGCCCGCTGCAGGCGCAGCAGGCCGGGATCAGCACGGTGTACCAGGAGGTCAACCTCTGCCTGAACCTGTCGGTCGCGGAGAACATCTTCATCGGCCGTGAACCGCGCCGCCTCGGACTCATCCACTGGTCGTCCCTCCGTCGCCGCGCCGCAGAGCTGGTCGCCGACCTCGACCTGGACATCGACGTCACCGCCCCACTGGGCAGTTACTCGATCGCGGTCCAGCAACTGGTCGCGATCGTCCGGGCGGTGGACGTCTCGGCCAAGGTGCTGATCCTGGACGAGCCGACCTCCAGCCTGGACCGCGACGAGGTGCGGCAACTGTTCGCGGTGATACGCCGGTTGCGCGACCAGGGCGTGGCGATCCTGTTCGTCTCGCACTTCCTGGACCAGATCTACGAGATATGCGACCGGATGACCATCCTGCGCAACGGCAAGCTGGAGGGCGAGTACCCGATCAGCGGGTTGAGCCAGGTCGAACTGGTCGCCCGCATGATCGGCGGCGAACTGAGGAGCCTGGAGGAGCTGTCGGGCACCAGTCGTCACGAGCCCGCCGCCGAAGCCAGGACCACGCCGTTCCTGAGCGCCGACGGCCTGGGTCGCACCGGCGCGATCGAGCCGTACGACCTCACCATCCGGCCCGGTGAAGTCGTAGGACTTGCCGGACTGTTGGGGTCAGGGCGTACGGAAGCGGCCCGCCTGCTGTTCGGTGCCGACCGCAGTTCCCAGGGCTCGGTGCGGATCGAGGACGCCACCGTCGCGCTGCGCACGCCGCGCGCCGCGATCTCGTACGGGATCGCCTTCTGCTCGGAGGACCGCAAGAACGAGGGTCTGGTGGCGGAGTTGACGGTACGCGAGAACATCATCCTGGCCTTGCAGGCGGCCCGCGGCTGGACGCGTCCGCTCTCCCGCTCCAAGCAGGACGAGATCGCGCTGCGCTGGATCCGGTCACTGGACATCCGCCCGGACAACCCCGAGGCGCTGGTGCGCCATCTCAGCGGCGGCAACCAGCAGAAGGTACTGCTGGCTCGCTGGCTGATCACCGACCCCAAGCTGTTGATCCTCGACGAGCCGACCCGGGGCATCGACATCGGCGCCAAGGCCGAAATCCAGAAGTTGGTGGCCGCGCTGGCCCGGGACGGCATGTCGGTGCTGTTCATCTCGGCCGAGCTGGAGGAAGTTCTGCGGCTCAGCCACCGGGTGGGCGTGCTGCGGGACCGCCGGCTGGTCGCCGAGCTGCCGAACGACGGATCGCTCACTCCCGAGCGCATCATGGCGACGATCGCGAGCGGAGCCCGGTCATGACCAAGCACCGCCTCTTCTGGCCCGCCACCGTGCTCGCGGCCCTGCTGCTGGCCAACGTGCTGTTCACTCCGGACTTCTTCGCGGTCCGGGTCAAGGACGGGCACCTGTACGGGAGCCTGATCGACATCCTCCACTTCGGTGCCCCGCTGATCCTGGTGGCGCTGGGCATGACGCTGGTCATCGCGACCAGCGGCATCGACCTCTCGGTCGGCTCCACCGTCGCCATCGCGGGCGCGCTGGCCTGCCTGCACATCAGCGGCGCGGCCGACCCGGCAAGCCCGGGCACGGTGTTCGGCGCCGTCGCCATCGCCCTGGCGGTGGCCCTCGTCCTGGGGCTGATCAACGGCGTACTGGTGGCGGGGGTCGGTGTCCAGCCGATCATCGCCACCCTCATCCTGATGGTGGCCGGACGCGGTGTCGCCCAGCTGGTGACGGACGGCCAGATCGTCACCGTCACCAGCGAGCCCTACAAGCTGATCGGCGGCGGTTACTGGCTCACCATGCCGTTCGCGATCCTGCTCGCGGTCGTGGTGGTGCTGCTGACGTCGCTGCTGACCCGGCGTACGGCGCTCGGGCTGCTGCTGGAGTCGGTCGGCGGCAACCCGGTCGCCAGTCGCCTGGTCGGCATCCGGGCGATGGGCCTGATATGCCTGGTGTACGTCTTCAGCGCGCTGTGCGCCGCGGTCGCCGGGCTCATGATCAGCTCGAACGTCTCCAGTGCGGACGGCAACAACGCCGGGCTCTGGATCGAGCTGGACGCCATCCTCGCCGTGGTGGTCGGCGGCACCGCGCTGACCGGCGGGCGGTTCTCGCTCGGCGGCACGGTGATCGGTGCGCTGATCATCCAGACCCTGTCCACCACCGTCTACACCATCGGCATCCCGCCGGAGACCACCCTGGTCTTCAAAGCCTTCGTGGTGATCGCGGTCTGCCTGATCCAGTCACCCGCCTTCCGGGCCAAGGCCGCGCGCCGACGGGCCCGGACCGGGCGCGGCCCGACGCCGCGTCCGCTGACGACAGAGAACACGGAGGTGGGGGCATGAGCGCGATCACGGCAGCGCGTGGCCGCCCGTACATCCCGCTGCTGGTCACATCGGCCCTGCTGATATCGATGTTCGGTGCCGGGTCCGTCCAGTACGACGGATTCTTCTCCGGGCAGGTGCTGCTCAACCTGCTCATCGACAACGCCTTCCTGCTGGTGGTCGCCATCGGGATGACCTTCGTGGTGCTGACCGGAGGGATCGACCTGTCGGTCGGCGCGATGGTCGCACTGTCGACGATGATCTCCGCCTGGCTGGTGGAACAGCACGGCTGGCCGCCGTTGCTGGTGATCCCGCTGGTCCTGGCGGTGGGGACGGGCGCCGGGCTCGCGATGGGGTGGGTGATCCACTCCTTCGAGATCCAACCGTTCATCGTGACGCTCGCCGGCATGTTCCTGGCCCGTGGCCTGTGCTACACGATCAGCATCGACTCGATCTCCCTCACCGACCCGGCCTATACGGCCTTCGCCCAGACCCGGATCCCCCTGCCCGGCGACCTGTTCGTCTCGCCGAGTGTTCTGATCGCGGTAGGTGTGCTGGTGATCGCGTTCGCGGTCCTGCACTACACACGGCTGGGCCGGAACGTGTACGCGCTGGGCGGCAGCGAGCAGTCGGCCCGGCTGATGGGGCTCCCGGCCGGGCGGACGAAGATGGCCGTGTACGCCGTCAGCGGCTTCTGCTCGGCGCTCGGGGGAGTATTGCTGACCTTCTACATGCTCTCCGGCTACGGGCTCCACGCGGTGGGCCTGGAGCTGGACGCGATTGCGGCCGTGGTGATCGGCGGGACGCTCCTGACCGGAGGGTCCGGATACCTGCTCGGGACCGCGCTGGGGGTGCTCGTGCTGGGCCTGATCCAGACCGTCATCAGCTTCCAGGGCACGCTCAGCTCGTGGTGGACCAGGATCGTGGTCGGCGGCCTGCTGTTCGTCTTCATCCTGTTCCAGCGCCTGATCGCCGGCCGTCGCAAGGTCTGACCGGCTTAAGGCGAGCCCGGCCTTGACAGGCTCATTGTTAGCGCTAACTATCCCCGGGCGATGCCCCGGCGGCATCGCTGCGCCCTCTCGGGGCTCCGTACGAAGGATGTGAAGTGACCGTGCCCCATCCCCCCCAGACCGCGGAGAGCCATGTCGTGGGTGTCGACTTCGGCACTCTCTCCGGCCGGGCCGTGGTGGTCCGCGTCCGCGACGGCGAGGAGGTCGGCTCCGCCGTCCACGTGTACCCGCACGGCGTCATCGAGCGTGAACTCCCCACCACCGGTCAGCCCCTGCCGCCCGACTGGGCCCTCCAGCACCCCGAGGACTGGCGCGAGGTGCTGCGCACCGCCGTCCCCGCCGCAGTGGCCGCGAGCGGCATCGACCCGGCCGCCGTCATCGGCATCGCCACCGACTTCACCGCCTGCACCGTCCTCCCGGTACGGGCCGACGGCACTCCGCTCGCCGAGACCGCGCTGGGCGTTCGCCCGCACGCCTGGCCCAAGCTCTGGAAGCACCACGCGGCCCAGGGCCAGGCCGACCGCATCAACCACCTCGCCCACCTGCGCGCCGAGAAGTGGATCTCCCGCTACGGCGGCAAGATCTCCGCCGAATGGCAGTACGCCAAGGCGCTCCAGGTTCTCGAAGAGGACCCGGACACCTACGCCGCCACCGAGCGCTGGATCGAGGCCGCGGACTGGATCGTCTGGCAGCTCGCAGGCGTCGAGACCCGCAACACCTGCACGGCGGGATACAAGGGCATCCACCAGGACGGCCACTACCCCAGCGAGGACTACCTCGCCGCCCTGCACCCCGATTTCGCCGACTTCGCGCGCACCCGGCTGGAGCATCCGCTGTCGCCGCTGGGATCGCGGGCCGGCTCCCTCACCGCCGAGGCGGCCTCCTGGACCGGGCTGCCCGAGGGCATCGCCGTCGCCACCGGCAACGTCGACGCCCATGTCGCGGCCCCTGCCGCCCAGGCCGTCGAGAACGGCCGGCTGCTCGCCATCATGGGCACCTCCACCTGCCACGTCGTCAACGGCCCCGCCCTCGCCGACGTCCCCGGAATCTGCGGAGTCGTCGACGGCGGCATCGTGGAGGGCGCCTACGGCTACGAGGCCGGGCAGAGCGCGGTCGGCGACATCTTCGCCTGGTGGCTGCGCCAAGGCGTGCCGACCCACTACCGCGCAGAGGCCGAAGCCACCGGCGAGGACCTGCACCAGCTGCTGTCCCGCAAGATCGCCGACCAGCCCGTCGGCGGCCACGGCCTGATCGCCCTCGACTGGATGAACGGAAACCGCTCCACCCTCGTCGACCACCACCTCTCCGGAGTCATCGTCGGCCTCACCCTCACCACCCGCCCCGAGGAGATCTACCGCGCCCTGCTGGAGGCCACCGCCTTCGGCACCCGCAGCATCATCGAGGCCCTGGAGCAGGGCGGCGTCCCCGTCACGGAGTTCATCGTGACCGGCGGGCTGAAGAAGAACCCCCTGCTCATGCGGATCTACGCCGACGTGCTGCGCCGGCCCGTCTCCCTCGCCGAGTCCGCCCAGGGCCCCGCCCTCGGCTCCGCCATCCACGCCGCCGTCGCCGCCGGCGCGCACCCGGACGTACGCACCGCGGCCGCCGCCATGGGCCGCGTACGCCGCGGAGTCCACCAACCGGACACCGCGCGCGCCGACGCCTACGACCGCCTCTACGCCGAGTACCGCACCCTGCACGACCACTTCGGCACCGGCCCCGACAAGCTCCTCCACCGCCTCCGCGCCATCCGCAACGCGGCGCTCACCGCCCCGCGAACCGACCCCGAGGCCACCCCGGCCGCCCAGAAGAGCGAGGTCCGACCATGAGTTCCCCGATCGATCTGCTGCGCCGCCAGGTCAGCGACCTCCACCAGGAGCTGGTCCGCTACGGCCTCGTCGTCTGGACGGCCGGCAACGTCTCCGCCCGCGTCCCCGGCGAGGACCTGATGGTCATCAAGCCGAGCGGCGTCTCGTACGACGAGCTGACGCCCCGGAACATGATCCTCTGCGACCTGGACGGCAAGGTCGTCGAGGGCGACCAGTCCCCGTCCTCGGACACCGCCGCGCACGCCTACGTGTACCGCCACATGCCCGAGATTGGCGGAGTGGTGCACACCCACTCGACGTACGCGAGCGCCTGGGCCGCGCGCGGAGAGGCCGTGCCCTGCGTACTGACCGCCATGGCCGACGAGTTCGGCGCCGAGATCCCCGTAGGCCCCTTCGCGCTCATCGGCGACGACTCCATCGGCCGGGGCATCGTCGAGACCCTCCGGGGCCACCGCTCGCCGGCCGTCCTGATGAAGAGCCACGGCGTCTTCACCATCGGCAAGGACGCCAAGGCCGCCGTCAAGGCCGCCGTGATGTGCGAGGACGTCGCCCGCACCGTCCACATCTCCCGCCAGCTCGGCGAACCCCTGCCGATAGCGCAGGACGACATCGACCGCCTCAACCACCGCTATCAGACCGTGTACGGCCAGCAGCCCGCTGCCCGCTAAGGAGACCCACGCCCCCATGAAGGCACAGAAGGCAGTCCAGGGCCGCGAAGTCTGGTTCCTGACCGGCAGTCAAGGGCTGTACGGCGACGACACCTTGCGTCAGGTCGCAGAGCAGTCCCGCCGGATCGCCGACGCACTCGGCGACTCCGGCATCCCGGTGAACATCGTCTGGAAGCCCGTACTCACCGACGCCGGCGCGATCCGGCGGGTCTGCCTGGACGCCAACGCAGACGACACCTGCATCGGCCTCATCGCCTGGATGCACACCTTCTCCCCGGCGAAAATGTGGATCGCGGGCCTGGACGCCCTGCGCAAGCCGTTGCTCCACCTGCACACCCAGGCCGATGCCGCACTGCCCTGGGCGTCGATCGACATGGACTTCATGAACCTGAACCAAGCGGCCCACGGCGACCGCGAGTTCGGCTACATCCAGTCCCGGCTCGGCGTCGCACGCAAGACCGTCGCCGGACACGTCAGCGACCCCTCGGTCGCTGCCCGGATCGCCTCCTGGGCCCGGGCCGCGGCAGGCCGCTCCGAGCTTCAGAGCCTCAAGCTGGCGCGATTCGGCGACAACATGCGCGACGTCGCCGTGACCGAGGGCGACAAGGTCGAGGCCCAACTCCGCTTCGGCGTCTCGGTCAACACGTACGGCGTCAACGACCTGGTCGCAGCCGTCGACTCGGCCGCCGACGCCGCCGTGACCGAACTGGTCGAGGAGTACGAGGACACCTACCGCCTCGCGCCCGAACTCCGCGCGGACGGGGACCGGCACGACTCACTGCGCTACGCCGCGCGCATTGAACTCGGCCTGCGCAGATTTCTGACGGACGGCGGCTTCCACGCCTTCACCACCAACTTCGAAGACCTCGGCGGCCTGCGCCAGCTACCCGGCCTGGCGGTGCAGCGGCTGATGGCCGACGGCTACGGATTCGGCGGCGAGGGCGACTGGAAGACCTCCGTCCTGCTGCGCACGCTCAAAGTGATGTCCACCGGGCTGCAGGGCGGCACCTCCTTCATGGAGGACTACACCTACCACCTGGAGGCGGGGCGGGAGTTGATCCTCGGCGCGCACATGCTGGAGGTCTGCCCGACCATCGCATCGGACGTGCCGTCCTGCGAGATCCACCCCTTGGGCATAGGGGGCCGCGAGGACCCGGTCCGCCTCGTCTTCGACGCCCGGACCGGTCCCGCCGTCGTGGTCGGGCTGGCCGACATGGGCGACCGGTTCCGCCTGGTCGCCAACGAGATCGACGTGGTCGAGCCCCTCGAACCGCTGCCGAACCTCCCCGTCGCGCGCGCCGTCTGGCAGCCGCGCCCGAACCTGCGCACCTCGACCGAGGCGTGGCTGACCGCCGGCGGGCCCCACCACACCGTGCTGTCCAGCGCGATCGGGACCGAGGAGCTGGGCGACCTCGCCGACATCCTCGCCACCGAGCTGCTGGTCATCGACGCGGACACCACGATCCGCCGGTTCACCAAGGAGATCCGCTGGAACCAGGCCTACCACCGCCTGGCCCAGGGCTTCTGACGCAGACGGCGGGCGGGGGGCCTCCCGGGCCGCGGCTCGGGAGCCGCCGCCCTTTCGGTCCTCCCGAACCCGGCCCCCTCCCCCGATCGGAGTGACGAACAGCCATGCCCGATGCACCCACCCACCCCGACGACGGTTCCCTGACGATCCGCCGCGAGCCGTACGCGACCCTCCCGGACGGGCGGGTCGTCGACCGCTACGCCTTCGGCTCCGAGGGCGCCGTCATGGCGGAGGTGCTCACCCTCGGCGCCCGGCTCCAGGCGCTGTACGCACCGGACCGGGACGGGCACCGCGCCAACATCGTGCTGGGCGGCGTGAGCGTGGCGGACATGCTCGGCGAGGCGAAGTACTTCGGGGCAACCGTCGGCCGCTACGCGAACCGGATCGCACGCGGCGAACTGCCCGTCGAAGGCGCCGTCCACCGGCTGCGGACCCAGGGAAACGGCCACACCCTGCACGGCGGCCCCGAAGGCTTCGACGCCCGCATCTGGGACGCCACGGAGGTGCGTGAGCCGAGCCGCGTCGGCGTCCGCTTCACGCTGCACAGCCCGGACGGCGACCAGGGCTTCCCCGGTGCACTCACCGTCCATGTGACCTATCTGCTGGACCGTGCGGGTTCGCTCACACTCGCGTACGAGGCCACCACCGACGCGCCCACGGTGGTCAACCTGACGAACCACGCCTACTTCAACCTGGCCGGCGAGGGCAGAGGCACCATCCTCGACCACGTGCTGCAGGTCGACGCGGACCAGTACACGCCGGTGGACGGGGAGTTGATCCCGTACGGCCCGCACTTCCCGGTCGAGGGCACCCCGTTCGACCTCACCGAGCCCCGCCTGCTCGCTGAGCGGATGACGGCCGACCACCCCCAGCTGCGGCTGGCGGGCGGCGGATTCGACCACAACTGGGTGCTCGGTCCGTGCGAGGGAGACGGCCCGCGGCCGGTAGCGGTGCTGCGGCACCCGGCGAGCGGGCGGCGGCTGGAGTGCCTGACCACCGAGCCCGGCCTGCAGATCTACACCGGAAACCTCTTCGACGGCTCGCTCACAGGCCCGGGCGGCGCACCGTACCCAGCCTTCGCCGGGATCGCGCTGGAAACCCAGCACTTCCCCGACTCCCCGCACCGCCCATGCTGTCCCTCCACCGTCCTACGCCCGGGGGAGGAGTACCGCTCGACCACCGTCTACCGGTTCTCGGTGGACCCCGGCTGACCCGGCGGCGCCCGGCCGCGCCCCCACCGTGCGCGGCCACGCCGCCCAGGAGGGACCGACATGACCGCCCCCGCTGCCGCCCCCGTACCTGGACCGGCGTCGCGGTCGCGCTCCTGGCGCTCCCGTGCGCGCCGGCCTGGACGAAACCCGGCCGGCCACGGCCGCCGCGGGGGGAACTTGACGGCAGCGTGCTGGTCCGGCCGCGCCCCCCACGGGTGCGACCGGACTCGGATGGAGTCGGCTCAGGAACCGGCCCTGCGCTTGTTGTAGACATCGAATCCGACCGCGGCCAGCAGCACCAGGCCCTTGATGACCTGCTGGTAGTCGGTGCCGATACCGACCAGCGACATACCGTTGTTGAGCACGCCGAGCACCAGGCCGCCGATGAGGGCGCCGAGCACCGTGCCGACGCCACCGGAGGCCGAGGCGCCCCCGATGAACGCGGCGGCGATCGCCTCCAGTTCGAAGTTGATACCGGCCTGCGGCGTACCCGCGTTGAGACGCGCCGCGAAGACCATGCCGGCCAGGGCGGCCAGCACACCCATGTTGACGAAGGCGAGGAAGACGACGCGCTTGCTCTTGACGCCCGACAGCTTCGCCGCGGCCTCGTTGCCGCCGATCGCGTAGGTGTGGCGGCCCAGGATGGAGTTGCGCATCAGGTAGCCGAAGGCGACCAGCAGCACGCCGAGGATCAGCAGCACGATCGGGAAGCCGTGGTAGCTCGCCAGCAGCAGGGTGAACACCAGTACCGCGGCGCCGATGGCGCCAAGCTTGGCCAGGAAGAAGCCGAGCGGGAGCAGGTCGAGGCCGTAGCGGGCGGCCTGCCGTCGGCCCCGGACCTCCTGGAGGACCGCCACCACGAGCACGACGAGCCCCAGCAGCAGAGTGAGGTTGTGGTAGTCGGTCCGCGGGCCGACCTCCGGCAGGAAGCCGCTGCTGATCTCCTGGAAGCCCTTGGGGAAGGGAGCCACCGACTGGCCCTGCAGCAGGATCTGCGTCCCGCCGCGGAACAGCAGCATGCCGGCCAGCGTGACGATGAAGGACGGGATGCCGACGTACGCGATCCAGAACCCCTGCCAGGCACCGGCGGCCGCGCCGATCAGCAGGGCGGCGGTCAGTGCGAGCGGCCACGGCACCTCGTGCTTGACCATCATGACGGCCGCGGCGGCGCCGACGAAGGCGGCCAGCGAACCGACCGAGAGGTCGATGTGACCGGAGATGATCACGATCATCATGCCGATGGCCAGGATCAGGATGTAGCTGTTCTGCTGGATCAGGTTGGTGACGTTGAGGGGCTGGAGCAGGATGCCGTCGGTCCAGATCTGGAACACCACGACGATCAGCGCCAGCGCGACCAGCATGCCGTACTGGCGTACGTTGCCGCGCAGCGCCCGCACCAGCAGGGGGCCGATGCCGCCACCGCCGCCGGGCTGGACGGGCAGGGCCGTCTTGAGGTCCGTGGTGCCCGGGGTGTCCGTGGTCTCTGTCGGGGCCATGCCTTACACCTGCTCGTTCTCGGTCGCAGCGCTCACGGTCATGAGGCGCATGAGTGATTCCTGGGTCGCGTCCGCGCGGTCCACCTCACCGGTGAGCCGGCCCTCGGCCATCACGTAGATGCGGTCGCACATGCCGAGCAGCTCGGGGAGTTCGGAGGAGATGATCAGCACCGCCTTGCCCTGGGCCGCGAGTTCGGCGATGACGGTGTAGATCTCGGCCTTGGCGCCGATGTCGATGCCCCGGGTGGGTTCGTCGAGGATCAGTACGTCCGGCTCGGAGAAGATCCACTTGCTGAGGACGACCTTCTGCTGGTTGCCGCCGCTGAGCTTCCCGGTCTCCGCGAACACCGAAGGGGCCTTGATGTTCATGGTCTTGCGAAAGGACTCCGCGACCCGGGTCTCCTCGTGCTCGTTCACCCACCCGCGCCGAGCGACCTTGCCGAGCGCGCTCAGCGAGATGTTGCGACTGATGCCGTCCATCAGGTTCAGCCCGAGGTGCTTGCGGTCCTCGGTGACGTACGCGATGCCGTGACCGATCGACTCCGGGACGGTGCGCGTGCGGATCTCCTCGCCGTTCAGCAGCACCCGGCCTCCGGTACAGCGCCCGTACGAGCGGCCGAAGACGCTCATCGCGAGCTCGGTGCGGCCCGCGCCCATCAGGCCGGCGATACCGACGATCTCGCCGCGCCGCACTTCGAGCGACACGCCGTCGACGACCTTGCGCTGATGGTCGATCGGGTGGTGGACGGTCCAGTCCTCGACGGCGAAGGCGACCTCGCCCGGCTCGGGGGTCCGCTCGGGGTAGCGGTGCTCCAGATCGCGGCCGACCATGCCCCGGATGATCCGGTCCTCGGAGATGCCCTCGGCGCCGACCGCGAGGGTCTCGATGGTCCGGCCGTCGCGCAGGATCGTGACGGAGTCGGCGACCTGGGCGATCTCGCCCAGCTTGTGCGAGATGAGGATGCAGGAGATGCCCTGGGCCTTGAGTTCCAGGATGAGGTCGAGCAGCTTGCGGCTGTCCTCACCGTTCAGGGCGGCCGTGGGCTCGTCCAGGATCAGCAGCTTGACCTCCTTGGCGAGCGCCTTGGCGATCTCGATCAGCTGCTGCTTGCCCACGCCGATGTCGGCGACCCGGGTGTGCGGGCTCTCGTCCAGCCCGACCCGCCTCAGTAGCGACTTGGCGTGGGTGAGCGTGGTGCTCCAGCTGATGATGCCCCGGGTGGCGTGCTCGTTGCCGAGGAAGATGTTCTCCGCGATGGAGAGGTACGGCACCAGGGCGAGTTCCTGGTGGATGATCACGATGCCGCGCTGTTCGCTGGCCCGGATGTCCTTGAACGCGCAGGACTCGCCCTGGAAAAGGATCTCGCCCTCGTAGGAGCCGTGCGGGTGGACCCCGCTGAGCACCTTCATCAGGGTGGACTTCCCGGCGCCGTTCTCACCGCAGACGGCGTGGACCTCGCCGGGGGCGACGCTCAGGGTGACGTCGGAGAGCGCCTGGACACCGGGGAAGGACTTGCTGATCGAACGCATCTCGAGGACGGGTCCGGCCATGGTGGTGCATCCGTTCGACAGGGGCGGTACGGGCGGGGCCTGTCAGGTCGACTGCCCGCCCGTACGCGCCCGGCTCTGGTGCGGCCCTGCGTTGAGGCCCGGGGCTACTTGAGCTGGTCGGCGGTGTACTGCCCGCCGTCGACCAGCACCTTCTGGTAGTTCTCCTTGTCGACGCTGACCGGCTGCAGCAGGTACGCCGGGACGATCTTGACCCCGTTGTCGTACTGCTTGGTGTCGTTGACCTCGGGCCGGCCGCCGGTGAGCAGGGCGTCGCCCATCTGGACCGCGACCTTGGCCAGCTCGCGGGTGTCCTTGTAGACGGTCTGGGTCTGCTCGCCCGCGATGACGGACTTCACCGAGGCCAGCTCGGCGTCCTGGCCGGTGACGATCGGCAGGGCCTTGCCCGGGCTGCCGTAGCCGACGCCCTTGAGGGAGGACAGGATGCCGATGGAGATGCCGTCGTAGGGGGAGAGCACCGCGTCGACACCGGCCGATGTGTACGACTTGCTCAGCAGGTTGTCCATCCGGGATTGTGCGACACCGCCGTCCCAGCGCAGCGTGCCGACCTGGCTGAGGCTGGTCTGACCGCTCTGGACGACCAGCTTCTTCTGGTCGATGTACGGCTGGAGCACGCTCATCGCGCCCTGGAAGAAGAAGGTGGCGTTGTTGTCGTCCGGCGAGCCGGCGAACAGCTCGATGTTGAACGGGCCCTTGCCGCTCGCGAGACCCAGCTTGTCGACGATGTAACTGCCCTGCAGAACACCGACCTTGAAGTTGTCGAAGGTCGCGTAGTAGTCGACGTTCCCGGTGCCGCGGATCAGGCGGTCGTACGAGATCACCGGAATCTTGGCATCGGAGGCCTTCTGGAGGACGTTCGTGAGCGAGGAGCCGTCGATGGCGGCCACCACCAGCAGCTTGGCGCCCTTCGTAATCATGTTTTCGATCTGCGAGACCTGGTTCTCGACGACGTTGTCGCCGTACTGCAGGTCGGTCTTGTAGCCCTTGGCCTGGAACTGCTTGACCATGTTGTCGCCGTCGTTGATCCAGCGCTCCGACGACTTGGTGGGCATCGCGATGCCGACGAGGCCACCCTTGGCGTTGCCGCCGCTTGCGCCGTCGCCCACACCGTTGGCGCTCTGGCCGCAGGCCGTCAGGGCCAAGGTGAGGCCCGCGGCAGCGAGGCCCATCGATACCTTGCGCACTATTCCTCCAGTGGTATGCCGCGATCGCCGCGACCTCGGCAGGGGCCTCGGATCGGGTCGAGCGGGGTCGGGCACCGGCCCGGGGTGGAGCGGGCCGGGTTCGTTCGGGGTCGGTACGGCCGACCGGGCGGCGGGGTGGGTGAACCCGCTGGAGGCCCCGGTGGGTGCCGCTCTGGGCGGGCGTTACATGAGTGTTAACGCTCACAGAAACCGCGTCAAGGGCCCGGAGATCACCTTTGGATATAGCGCGGGGCAAGCGGAGACACGGTCGACGACGGGGGCTTGACCCCTAAATTGTGAGCGTTAACAATATGGTGCGACGTAGCTCTCCGCTCTCCCTGCTCAAGGCAGACCACCTGCACACCGCCCCGATGAACACCGTCGGGAAGTGAACCGCGCCGACTGACAGGATCAGGCGAGCTGCGGGGTGAGGCGCTTGTGCCCCTTGCGGTCGTAGTACGCGGTCATGACGAAGCCGAAGAGCAGGCCCCGCATCCCGATCCGGGTGCTTTTCGCCCGGTGGCGGCCTTTGCAGAACGACAGGAGACGTGCATGTCCGCGCTTCGCGCCCGGCTGTCGGCGATACTGCTCGCCGCCTGCCTGCTCTTCACATCCCAGGCCTTGATCACACCGGACCGGGCGGCCGCCGCCGACCCGGGCTACCTGATGTTGCACTTCACCGGGGAGGGGGCGGCCGGTCAGCAGATGTACCTCGCACACAGCACGGACGGCCTCCACTGGAACGACCTCAACGGCGGAGCACCGATCCTGCGCTCCACGATCGGCACGAAGGGGGTACGTGACCCCGCACTGGTGAGATCCCCCGGCGGTGACAAGTACTGGATCATTGCCACCGACCTGTGCATCGGCTGCGGGCAGAACTGGGAGGCCGCCGTGAACAACGGCAGCCGCGACCTGGTGGTGTGGGAGTCGACGGACCTGGTCACCTGGTCGCAGCCGTGGCTGCTCAACGTCGCCGGCGCAATCCCCGACGGGCGCAACGCCTGGGCGCCGGAAGCGGTCTGGAACCCCGAGACCAACGACTACGTCCTCTACTGGGCGACGAACAAGCCCGTCAACGGCGTGAAGAAGCACCGCATCTTCTACGCCCGCACCAGCGACTTCCGCTCCATCACCACCCCGCAGACCTACATCGAGCGCCCCGGCCCGCAGGAAATCATCGACACCCAGATCGTCGAGATGCCGGCCGGCGTCGGCAGCCACCGCTACGTGCGGGCCTCCGGCGACGGCCAGATCACCCTCGAGGGCAGCAACTCGATCCTCGGCACCTGGACGAACCTTGGCGACCTCTCCGGCATCGGCCTCACCGGCTCCCAGGTCGAGGGCCCCATGTGGATGAAGTTCCGCGACCGCGGCGAGTGGGCGCTCTACCTCGACCAGTACTCCTCCGGACGCGGTTACATGCCGGTCACGACGACGAGCCCCTCCGCCCCCGGCACCTACCAGGTTCCGGCGTCGGGCAGCTATCACATGGGCGCTCTCAAGAAGCGCCACGGCTCGATCCTGAACCTGACGGCCGCCGAGGAGTCCCGCGTCCTCGCCCGCTGGAGCGACATCCCGGCCAAGCGGCTCCAGTCGTACAACTTCCAGGACCGGTACGTGCGGCACGTCGGCTTCGACGTGCGCATCGACCAGAACATCACCGGCCCGGACGCCCAGTTCCGGCTGCGGCCCGGCCTGGCGGGCACGGGAACCGTCTCCTTCGAGTCGGTGAACTACCGCGGGTACTTCCTGCGGCACACCGGATACGACTTCCAACTGGTCCGCGACGACGGCACCGCCCAGTTCGCCGCGGACGCCACCTTCCGCCAGGTCGCCGGCCTCGCCGATGCCGCCTGGTCCTCGTTCCAGTCGTACAACCACCCCGACCGCCATATCCGCCACTACGCCTACCAGCTCCGCCTCGACCCCATCACCACCGCGACAGGGCGCGCCGACGCCACCTTCCGCGTGACGAACTGACCCGACGCCGACAGACGTGCCGCACCGGCTCCGGCCGGGCGGTGGCCGCCGCCAACGGCTTTGCCGGGATGCCGTCGGCCTGCCGGACGTATAGCACCACAGAGCCGCCACTCCGGCAGCACCGCCGCGCATCGACGGTCCGGACAGCCTCTGACGGGGCCGACGGGAAACGCCTACTCAAGGAATGAGGCTCCCATGCGCAGACTGGGTTTCAGCCGCAGACATCTGTCTGTGGTGCTCGCGGCCCTGGTCGCTTCGGCGGCGACGCCCGTCGCCGACCCGGCTCAGGCGGCCACCAGCGGTGCCTTGCGCGGTGCCGGTTCCGGCCGGTGCCTGGATGTGCCGGGCGCCAGCCGGACCGATGGCACGAACCTGCAGCTCTGGGACTGCTGGGGCGGGACCAACCAGCAGTGGACGCTGACGGACAACAACCAGCTCACCGTGTACGGCAACAAGTGCCTGGATGTTCCGGGCCACGCCACCGCGGCCGGTACCCGGGTGGTGATCTGGAGCTGTAACGGCGGTACGAACCAGCAGTGGCGGGTGAACTCCGACGGCACGATCGTCGGCGTGGAGTCCGGGCTGTGCCTGGCCGCTACGGGCTCCGGTACGGCCAACGGCACGGCGGTGGAGATCTCGAGGTGCAACGGCGGCAGCAACCAGAAGTGGACCGGCCTGTCCGCACCGCCGAGCGGCACGTGTTCTCTTCCGTCGACCTACCGGTGGACGTCGACGGGTGCGCTGGCGCAGCCGGCGAACGGATGGGCCGCGCTGAAGGACTTCACCACCGTGACGTACAACGGCAAGCACCTGGTCTACGGGACGAACTACACGGGGTCGGACTGGGGCTCGATGATGTTCAGTCCCTTCACGAACTGGTCGGACATGGCGTCGGCCGGCCAGACCGGCATGAGCCAGCGAACGGTGGCGCCCACGCTGTTCTACTTCGCGCCCAAGAACATCTGGGTGCTCGCGTACCAGTGGGGTCCGTGGCCCTTCATCTACCGCACGTCCAGTGATCCCACCAACCCCAACGGCTGGTCCTCGCCCCAGCCGCTGTTCACCGGCAGCCTCCCCAGCACCGACAACTCCCCCACCGGCCCGATCGACCAGACCCTGATCGCCGACGACCAGAACATGTACCTGTTCTTCGCCGGCGACAACGGCAAGATCTACCGGGCGAGCATGCCGATCGAGAACTTCCCGGGCAACTTCGGCTCCTCGTACACGACGGTCATGAGCGACACGACGGACAGCCTGTTCGAGGCGCCGCAGGTCTACAAGGTCCAGGGCCAGAACCAGTACCTCATGATCGTCGAGGCCCGGGGTGCGAACGGGCGCTACTTCCGCTCGTTCACGGCCTCCAGCCTGAACGGTTCGTGGACCCCGCAGGCCGCCACCGAGAGCAACCCCTTCGCCGGCAAGGCCAACAGCGGAGCCACCTGGACCAATGACATCAGCCACGGCGACCTGGTCCGCGACAACCCCGACCAGACCATGACCATCGACCCCTGCAACCTGCAGTTCCTCTACCAGGGCAGGGGCGCCACATCGGCAGGCACCGCCTACGAGAAGTGGCCCTACCGGCCGGGCGTCCTCACCCTGCGGCGCTGACCTGCCCGCATGTGACCACAAGCTCATGACCGTACCTCAGCCTGGGGACGTCCGGCATCGGCGATCAAGGAGTCGCGACGACGTCCCCTTGCCGCCGGGCCGACATCGGCCAGCCGGCGCCGGGTGCGCGCGGCCAGGGCCCAGGAGGGACTTGCGGCCTCTGCAGAGGCCGGCGCGAGCAGCCGGTTCATGGCCGGTGTCTTGACACCCTGCGCCGCAGACCACAGGATCGCCACGTGAACCTGTCAGACAGCCAGACAGGTGGTGGGGTCCCGCGGCGCGTCAGCGCGATGGAAGCGGTCTTCGGCCACCTGCGCAGCGCCATTGAGCGCGGTCAGTACGCCGTGGGCGACAAGCTTCCGTCCGAAGCGGAGATGTGCCGGACCCTCGAGGTCAGCCGGCCCGTGCTGCGGGAGGCGCTCCGGGCCCTTCAGGCCATGGGCCTGACCGTCTCCAAGACCGGAAAGGGCACCTTCGTCGTGGCGAACACGGTCGAGGAACCCACCTTTGGTGACTACGCCGCCAGCGACCTGCTGGAGGTGCGCCAGCACGTCGAGATCCCGGTCGCCGGGTACGCCGCGCTGCGCCGCACCCCGGAGGACCTGGACCACCTGGCCCACCTGCTCGACCGGATGGAGCAGGAGACCGACACCACCGCGTGGGTCGCCATGGACACCGTCTTCCACCTGGCGGTGGCCGAGGCTTCCCGCAACCCGGTCTTCCGTCGGGTCATCGAGGAGATCCGTGACGCACTGGCGCGTCAGTCGACCTTCCTCAACGAGCTGGGTGGTCGGCGCGAGCAGTCCAACTGCGAGCACCGGGCGATCGTCGAGGCGCTGATCGACGGTTCCGAGCACGACGCGGTAGAGGCCATGTCCCACCACCTCCTCCGGGTCGAAACGACCCTCACCGACATCGTGCGCCCCAAGCGCACGGACACCCCCATGGAAGGCGGACCCGAGGCGTGAGCGAGCAGTTCCTCAGAGACGAGAAACGCCCCACGACCCGTCACGTCGATGCCGGGGACACCGGCTACAGCAAGTCCTTGAAAGCCCGGCACGTCAACATGATCGCCATCGGCGGGGCCATCGGCACCGGGCTCTTCCTCGGCGCGGGCGGACGCCTCGCCAACGCCGGGCCCTCACTGTTCGTCGCGTACGCCGTCTGCGGGGCCTTCGCGTTCCTCGTCGTGCGCGCGCTCGGCGAGCTCGTCCTGTACCGGCCGTCCTCCGGCGCCTTCGTCTCGTACGCCCGGGAGTTCCTGGGGGAGAAGGGCGCCTACACCGCAGGCTGGATGTACTTCCTCAACTGGGCGACCACCGGCATCGCCGACATCACCGCCGTCGCCACGTACACCCATTACTGGCGTCTGTTCTCCGACGTCCCGCAGTGGGTGATCGCGCTCATAGCCCTGGCCGTGGTCCTCACCGTGAACCTCATCTCGGTGCGGATCTTCGGCGAACTGGAGTTCTGGTTCGCCATCGTCAAGGTCAGCGCGTTGGTGGTCTTCATGGGCATCGGGATCTTCCTGCTGGTCACCCGGCACCCCGTCGACGGCGCCGTGCCCGGTCCGTCCCTGATCACCGACAACGGCGGGATCTTCCCCAACGGCCTGCTGCCCATGCTGCTGGTCGTCCAGGGCGTCGTCTTCGCCTATGCCTCCGTCGAACTGGTCGGCGTCACGGCCGGGGAGACCGAGAACCCCGAGAAGATCATGCCGAAGGCGATCAACTCGATCATGTGGCGCGTGGGCCTCTTCTACGTCGGCTCGGTCGTCCTCCTGTCGATGCTGATGCCGTGGAACAAGTACAGCCCCGGCCAGAGCCCGTTCGTGACCGTGCTGTCCCACATCGGCGTTCCGGCGGCCGGCGACGTGATGAACCTGGTCGTCCTCACCGCGGCCATGTCCTCGCTCAACTCCGGCCTCTACTCCACCGGCCGCATCCTGCGCTCGATGGCCGTCAACGGTTCCGCCCCGCGGTTCACCGCCCGGATGAGCCGCACGCAGGTGCCGTACGGCGGCATATTGCTCACCAGTGGCATGTGCGTCCTCGGCGTCGGCCTCAACTTCGTGGTCCCGGCCGATGCGTTCGAGATCGTGCTCAACCTCGCGGCGATCGGCATCCTCGCGACCTGGGGCATGATCATGGTCTGCCACCTCCTCTTCTGGCGGAAGACCCGCGACGGCGAACTGATCCGCCCCGGATACCGCTTGCCCGGCTCCCCATGGACCGAACTCGTGACTCTGGCCTTCCTCGCCTCCGTCCTGGTCCTCATGTACGCCGACGGCGGGGCGGCCCGCACCACCGTGCTGTGCGTGCCGCTGATCGCCGCAGCGCTGGTCGCCGGCTGGTACGCGATCCGGGGCCGCGTCGCGCGCGCCGCCGGCACGACCGACGGCTGAGCGGGGCTACCACCGCCACGATCCGTGGGGCCGGGCACGCCTTCAGCGAGGCCGCCGCGTGCCCCGAACTCCGGTCAGCAGCAACCCACCACCGAACGAGGCAGTAATGCACAGAAGCCTCCTCGCGGACGCGCCCGCGCTGCGTGAGCCCCTGTATTCACCCGTCGCCCATGTCACCCGAGGCGGCATGGTCGAGGGCATCCACTACGGTTCCGTCGTCGTCCTCGGTGGCGACGGCGCGGTCCGCTTCCGCATCGGCGACATCGACGCGGCCTGCTACCCGCGGTCGGCCCTCAAGCCCGTCCAGGCCGTCGCCTTGGTACGGGCCGGGCTGCCGCTCGACGGCGAGCTTCTCTCCCTCGCGACGGGCAGCCACTCCGGCGAGGAACGGCACCTCGCCGGCACCCGGCGGATCCTCGAACTGGCCGGCGTCTCCGAGGACGACCTGCGCAACATCCCGGACCTGCCGTACGGCCCGGCGCTCCGGGAAGCCTGGGTGCGCGAGGGACGCCCGCCCTCCCGGCTCGCCCAGAACTGCTCCGGCAAGCACGCCGCGATGCTGTACGTCTGCACACTCAACGGCTGGCCCCTGGAGACCTACCTCGATCCGGCCCACCCGCTCCAGACGGCGATCGCCGAGGTCGTCGAGGAACTCACCGGCCGGCGCATCGCGAACGTCACCGTCGACGGCTGCGGGTCCCCGCTGTTCTCGGTGTCCCTGCACGGCCTCGCCCGTGCCGCCGCGCGCATCGCCGCGGCGGCGCCGGGCACGGCCGAGCGCCGGGTGGCGGACGCGCTGCGCGGCCACCCGGAGATGGCCTCCGGCACCGGGCGGGACGTGGCCGAGCTGATGCGCGCGGTGCCCGGGCTGCTCGCCAAGGACGGCTTCGAGGGCGTCCAGATCGCCGCACTGCCCGACGGCCGGGCCGTCGCAGTGAAGATCGCCGACGGGGCGAACCGGGCGCGCGTCCCGGTGGCCGCCGCCGCCCTGGCCCGGGCGGGTGTCGACCCGCGGCTGCTCGCCGGGTTCGAGGGCGAGCCGATGACCGGCGGCGGCCGGCCCGTGGGCAGGATCCGGCCGGTTGCGGCGCTGGACCCGACCGCCTTCGCCACCGCCTGACCGGACCAGCTCCACAGCCCTGACCCCATCCACCTCAGGAAGAGGCCCGCACACCCATGACCGCCGCCACCCGCAGCGAACACGACCTGCTCGGAGACCGCGAGGTCCCCGCCGATGCCTACTGGGGCGTCCACACCCTGCGCGCCACCGAGAACTTCCCCATCACGGGCACGCCCATCTCCGCCTACCCGCACCTGATCGACGCCCTCGCCGCCGTCAAGGAGGCCGCCGCCCTCGCCAACGAGGAACTCGGCCTGCTGGAGCCCGCCAAGGCCGCTGCGATCGTCACAGCCTGCCAGGAGATCCGCGGCGGCAAGCTGCACGACCAGTTCGTCGTCGACGTCATCCAGGGCGGCGCGGGCACGTCGACCAACATGAACGCCAACGAGGTCGTCGCCAACCGGGCGCTGGAGCTGCTGGGCCACGCCAGGGGCGAGTACCGGCACCTGCACCCCAACGAGGACGTCAACCTCGGCCAGTCCACCAACGACGTCTACCCGACCGCGGTCCGGATCGCGACCGTCTCCGCGGTGCGCGGCCTGCTCGACGCCATGGCCGTCCTCCAGGACGCGTTCGCCCGCAAGGCCGTCGAGTTCCGCGAGGTCCTGAAGATGGGCCGCACCCAGCTGCAGGACGCCGTGCCGATGACGCTCGGCCAGGAGTTCTCCGCCTTCGCCGTCATGCTCGACGAGGACCGCAGCCGGCTCGCGGAGGCGGTCGAGCTGATCCACGAGATCAACCTCGGCGCGACCGCGATCGGCACCGGCCTCAACGCCCCCGCCGGATACGCCGAATCGGCCCGCCGCCACCTTGCCCACATCACCGGGCTGCCCCTGGTCACCGCGGCCAACCTGATCGAAGCCACCCAGGACTGCGGGGCGTTCGTCCAGATGTCCGGCGTACTCAAGCGCATCGCCGTCAAGCTGTCCAAGACCTGCAACGACCTGCGCCTGCTGTCCTCCGGGCCGCGTGCGGGCCTCGGCGAGATCAACCTGCCGCCGGTGCAGGCGGGTTCGAGCATCATGCCCGGCAAGGTCAACCCGGTGATCCCCGAGGTCGTCAACCAGGTCGCCTTCGAGGTGATCGGCAACGACGTCGCCATCACCATGGCCGCCGAGGCGGGGCAGCTCCAGCTCAACGCCTTCGAGCCGATCATCCTGCACTCGCTGTCGGAGTCCATCACCCACCTGCGCGCGGCCTGCCTCACTCTCGCCGGGCGCTGCGTGGGCGGTATCAGCGCCAACACCGAGGTGCTGCGCGCCACCGTCGAGAACTCCATCGGCCTGGTGACCGCGCTGAACCCGCACATCGGGTACACCGCCGCCACCGACATCGCCAAGGAAGCCCTCGCCAGCGGCCGGGGCGTGGCCGAGCTCGTCCTGGAGAAGGGCCTGCTGCCGGCCGAGAGGCTCGCCGCGCTGCTGAGGCCCGAGGTGATCGCGGGAACCGGCACGGCGGTGGCCTGACGGCGGGGCTGCCGCGGCTTCCCGGCCCCGCACCGCACGTGCCGGCGGCAGAGCGGCCCGCACCGGAACACCGGTGCGACAGCGCGCGACTCCGGCGCTGCTCCTCACTGCGCGACGGGGGCCGGCCTTCGCGGCGACCGAGCGTCGTGTGGGGCGGTCCGCCCACCGGCCGGTGTTCCCGAGCTCGACGGTCGTCATGACGGACGGGAGCGAGCGAGGCCCAGGACGTCCGTGGACGCCGGGTCCGCATCGACCCGGCGCCCCGATGGAGTGGATCAGCGTCCCGCTGTGCTCGACCGGACCTTTCGGCGGGCGTCGTCGGCGTCGTCTGCGAGCAGGGCCAGCTCGGCGAGTTCGCGGCACTCGGTGAGGGTGTGTGTGGCCAGGGCGGCCCGCACCTCGGGGAGCAAGGCGGGCGCGGCGGACAGGCTGGTGATCCCGAGACCGACCAGCACCAGGGCTAGGGCCGGGTCGGCGGCGGCCTCGCCGCACACGCCGATCGGACGGCCGTGCTCAGCCGCCGATACAGCGGCGGTGGCGACCAGCGCGAGCAGGGCGGGCTGCCACGGGTCGAGCAGCTCGGCGAGGGAGCCGAGCGTCCGATCGGCCGCGAAGGTGTACTGGGCCAGGTCATTGGTGCCGATGCTGAAGAAGTCGCAGACCTCGGCCAGCCGGTCGGTCCGCAGGGCTGCGGCCGGGACCTCGATCATCGCCCCGGCCACCGGCAGGCCGTGCGCACGGACCCGGGAGGCGAATGCGGCGGCCTCTCGCGGTATCGACACCATGGGGGCCATCACCCAGACCTGCGCGGTGCTGTCCTGGGCGGCCTCGGCGATCGCGGCGAGCTGGGTCTCCAGGAGCTGCGGATCCCGGGCGGCCGTCCGCAGGCCGCGGACGCCCGGGGCCGGGTTCTCCTCGTCGGCGGAGGTGGCGAAGGGCAGCGGCTTGTCCGCGCCCGCGTCCAGCGTGCGGACGACCACCCGGCGCCCGGCGAAGGCCGAGAAGACCTGCCGGTAGGCGGCGGCCTGTTCGGCACGGCTCGGTGGCTCGGTGCGGTCCAGGAAGAGGAATTCGGTGCGGAACAGGCCCACGCCCTCGGCGTCGGCGGCAGCCGCACCGGCCAGCTCGTGCGGCGCACCGAGGTTGACCAGCAGTGAAACCGGGTGGCCGTCGGCGGTCCGGCCCGGTCCCTGGAACCCGGCCAGTAGCTCGCGGCAACGGCGGTCCCGCTCGGCGGCCCGCTCGACCGCCTCCGGACTCGGGTCGGGCTCGATCACACCGTCCGCGCCGTGCACCAGGACCTGCCGGCCGTCCTCCAGTTCCGCGGGGGCGGTGCAGCCGACGACGGCGGGCAGACCGAGCGCCTTGGCGAGGATGGCCGTGTGACTGGTCGGCCCGCCGCGGACGGTGACGAGGGCCAGCACCCGCTCGGGGTCGAGCAGCGCGGTGTCGGCGGGCGCCAGGTCGCCGGCGACCAGGACGTACGGGTGCCCGGGGTCGGGCGGGCCGGGCACGGGCAGGCCGAGCAGGTACGCCACCGCGCGGTCGCGCAGGTCGTCCAAGTCGACGGCGCGTTCCGCGAAGTACCCGCCGGCGGCGACCAGCGCGGCGCGGAAGCCGTCGAAGGCGGTGGCGAGCGCGTGGGCGCCGTCGGTGCCCTGCTCTGCGAGGGCGGCGGCCCGGTCGGCGAGGACCGGGTCGGCGGCCACCATGGCCTGGGCCGCGAGCACCTCGGAGCCGGTGCCGCTCACGCGGGCGAACTGGCCGCGAGGCTCCCGCTCGTCCTCGGCTGACCCGATCCGCCGTAGGAGCATCCGCCTGGGATGAGTCCGACACGTGCGGTAGCGGTTCCGTCGCCGTGTGGTGCTCCAGTGAATCTTCACATGTGTGAGTACCGCGGGCCTTCGACCGTCCGCCACCCTTCCGCATGCCGGGAACGTCCCCTCCGATTGCTGCAGGTGTGTCCCTCTTTGTCCCGCAGAAGCCCCGGACGGCGTGAATCCGTTACTCGATCTTGTGGAGACGTTGCAGTGATCCGGCAAATGAATCCGAAGATCTGTCGATTCTGTGGTCACCGTGCGCCCGCGCAGGCATCAACACAATTGGCCGGGACGCCAGTTCGCGTGCTTGTATCTGCCCACTGCCGCGGCCTGGCCGTGGCATGTGAGAAGCAGTCAGACGAATGAAGGGTGCGCAAGAAATGCGTAACGACATCGAGACCCGCGAGATCGCCGACACCGAGCTGGACGCCGTTTCCGGTGGTCTCGGCATTTCCGGTGGTCTCGCCGGCGCCGTGCTCGGCGACGTCTACAACGTCGTGAACACCGTGACCTCCCTGGACACGGTCCACGCCGCCACCGCCCTGCCGGGCCAGGTTGCCGGTATCGCCGGTGTCAAGGTCGGCGTCGCCGGTATCTGAGCAACGACACCTCGTTGCCCGTGACCCCGGAACGCAGCCATCGTTCCGGGGTTCACGGCTGCCCCTTTCGGCGGCCCCTCTCGAATGCAGTGAAGGAATGGTTCCGTGCAGTTCCGCCAAAAGGCGCTTTCCAAGCTGCAATCTCCTGAAGAACTCGATCTGCCCGTACGTTTCGCCCGTCCACAGGGCCGTCTCGTCCTGGCCGTCACCGTCACCGTCATGGCGCTCGCGAGCTTCTGGGCATTCACCGGAACCGTGTCCGCCAAGTTGAGCGCGCCGGGCATTCTCGCCCACGCGGATGGCAGTTACCTGCTGCAAAGCCCGTTCGCGGGTCAGGTTACCGAAGTCCTCGCGAAGGAAGGCCAGTTGCTGTCGCCGGACGCACCCCTGCTCCGGGTCGCCACGGACCGGGGCGCGCAGGTCGTGCGCATGGTCGCCGGCGGCCGGGTGACCACCCTGGTCGCCAAGACGGGTTCGGTGCTCACGACCGGCGCGGACGTGGCGACCGTCGAACGCGTGAAGAACCCGGACGAGCCCCTCATGGCCGTGCTCTACGTGTCCGGGGCGAGCGGCGGAACCATCCCCACGGGCGCCGCGGTCGACCTCACCGTCCAGACCGTCCCCCAGCAGCGGTTCGGCGTGCTGCGCGGTCGCGTCAAGGCGGTCGGGCGGACGCCCCAGACCGCCGCGCAGATCACCGGCTTCCTCGGCGACAGCCGGCTCGCCGCCCAGTTCACCCGGCAGGGCAACCCGGTCGCCGTGCTCGTGGAGCTGGAGCGCTCTTCCTCGACCCGGTCCGGCTACCGGTGGTCCTCCGCGGACGGCCCCCCGTACGCCGTCGACTCGGCGACACCGGTCACCGCAGCCGTCCACCTCGCCGCGCAGCGCCCCGTCGACTGGCTGCTGCCGTGACCGCCCCGCAGCAGCGCGGCAGCGGCGGGCGCCGCGCCTCGCGCCGACGTCCCGCGCCCGCCCCCACGGGCCGCACGCCCCGCCGCGTACGCACGCCCACCGTGCTGCAGATGGAGGCAGTGGAGTGCGGTGCCGCCGCGCTGGCCATGGTGCTCGGCCACCACGGCCGCTTCGTCCCCCTGGAGGAGCTGCGCATCGCCTGCGGTGTCTCCCGGGACGGGTCCCGTGCCGCCAACCTCCTCAAGGCGGCGCGCGGTTACCGGCTGGCGGCCAAGGGCATGCAGATGGACCTGACCGCGCTCGCCGGGATGCGCGCCCCCGCCATCCTCTTCTGGGAGTTCAACCACTACGTCGTCTACGAGGGCATGGGCCGCCGCTTCGGCCGCCGGGGCGCCTACATCAACGACCCGGCCAAGGGCCGGCGCTTCGTCCCCATGGAGGAGTTCGACACCAGCTTCACCGGCGTCGTGCTCACCTTCGAGCCCGACGCGGGCTTCCGCCGCACCGGCCGCAAGCCCGGCGTCCTGGGCGGCGTGCCGGCCCGCCTGCGGGGCACGTCGGGCACGATGCTCGCAGCAGTGCTCTCCAGCCTGCTGCTGGTGGTCGTCGGCGCGGCGGTGCCCGCGCTGAGCCGGACGTACATCGACATGTTCCTGATCGGGGAACAGACGTCCCTGCTGGGCGTGCTCTTCGCGTCGATGGCGGCGGCCCTGGTGCTCACGGCGGTGCTCACCGCACTGCAGCAGGCCAATCTGCTGCGCGGGCGCATCATCTCCTCCACGCTCGGCAGTGCCCGCTTCCTGCGGCATCTGCTCAGGCTTCCGGTCGCCTTCTTCTCCCAGCGCAACCCCGCCGACCTGGTCCAGCGCCTGCAGTCCAACGACGCCGTCGCCGAGACGCTGGCCAGGGACCTCGCCGCCGCCGGGGTGGATGCGGTGGTCGTCGTCCTCTACGCCGTGCTGCTGTGGACCTACGACCCGCAGCTCACCCTCGTCGGCATCGGTATCGCGCTGCTCAACGTCGTGGCCATGCGGATCGTGGTCCACGTACGGGCCACCGGTTCCCAGAAGCTGCGCGCCGAGAACGCCCGGCTCACCAACACCTCCTACAGCGGTCTCCAGCTCATCGAGACCATGAAGGCCACAGGCGGGGAGAACGGATTCTTCCGGCGCTGGGCCGGCCGGCACGCCGTCACCCTCGACGTGCAGCAGCGGCTCGGCGTGCCCAGTGCGTGGCTGGCGGTCGTCGCCCCCACGCTCGCCGCGCTCAACAGCGCCCTGATCCTCATGATCGGCGGCCTGCGGGCGGTGGACGGGCACCTCTCGGTCGGTCTGCTCGTGGCCTTCCAGGCCCTGGTGACGAGCTTCACCGCGCCCATCACCCGGCTGAACGGCGTGGCCGGACGGATCCAGGACTTCGCGGCCGACGTCGCCCGCCTCAAGGACGTCGAGGACTTCCCCGTCGACCCGCTCTACTCGCGGCGCGAGCCGCCGGCCGGCACCCGCCGCCTCAAGGGCCACGTGGAGCTGGACGGCATCACCTTCGGCTACAGCCCCCTGGACGCCCCGCTGCTGAAGGGCTTCTCCCTCTCGGTCGGCCCCGGGCAGCAGGTCGCGCTGGTCGGCGGCTCGGGCAGCGGCAAGTCCACCGTCTCCCGGCTGATATCCGGCCTCTACACCCCCTGGGAGGGCGCCATCCGCATCGACGGGATGCGCCTCGCGGACATCCCGCGCGGGGCGCTGGCGGCCTCCGTGTCCTTCGTCGACCAGGACGTCTTCCTCTTCGAGGGCACGGTCCGTGACAACGTCGCGCTGTGGGACCCGTCCGTCCCGGACGAGGCCGTCGTCGCCGCGCTGGAGGACGCCGCCGTGTACGGGGTGGTGGCGCGCCGCCCCGGCGGTATCCACAGCCGGGTCGAGCAGGACGGCCGCAACTTCTCCGGCGGCCAGCGCCAGCGCCTGGAGATCGCCCGCGCGCTGGTGCGCCGCCCCAGCGTCCTGGTCCTGGACGAGGTGACCAGCGCCCTGGACGCGGAGACCGAGCAGATCGTCATGGACAGCCTGCGGCGGCGCGGCTGTGCCTGCGTGGTCATCGCCCACCGGCTGAGCACGGTGCGCGACAGCGACGAGATCGTCGTGCTCGACCGGGGCACCGTCGTCGAACGCGGGCGCCACGAACACCTGCTCGCCGCGCAGGGCGCGTACGCCGAACTGGTCAAGGAGCACTGACGTGACGTCCCCGCACCTCGCAACGGCCACCGGCACCCGGCCGGGCCCGGCCCCCGACCCGGTCGTGGCGGCCCTCGGCGCACTGGGCTCGGCCGTCGACTGCACGGGCGTGCGCAGCCTGTCCCTGGAGGGCCCGCTCGTACTGTGGCTCGTCGTGGAGGGCTCGCTCGACCTGTTCGCCGTCGATGCCGCGCAGGCGGGGCACTGGCATTTCCTGGGCCGGCTGGAGGCGGGCACGCTGCTGCTGGGCCCGGCCGAGGGCCCTGAGCACACCCTGGTCGGCCGTCCCCTGCACGGCTGCCGGCTGCACCGCATCGAGCTGCGCGAGCTGCACCGTCCCCCCTACGGAAACCAGTGGGACGGGAACCATTGGGGCACCGAGCAGTGGGCCGGCGAGCAGTGGGCGGGCGGGGAGTACGCCGGGCAGCACGGCGCCGCCACCCCCCTGAGTCCCCTGGAGTACGCCTTCACGCTCGGCGTCGGCCGCGGACTGCGCGTGCTCTACCAGGCACCGCTGGAGAGCCGGGCCACGACGGGCGCGGGCGGGGCCGACGACGACGTCCTGTGGATGCCGATCCCTCCGGGCAGCGTGCAGTACGGCGCCGCGTACGAGGGGTACGAGGGGTACGACACCACCGGCGCTCTGCTCCTCGACCCGGCGGTGTGGCAGGGCATGGTCGACCAGCAGTACCGGCTGCTGTACGCCCTGGACGACTGGATCGAGCAGCTGGAGCGCGCCCACGAGGACCGCACGGCGGCCGGGATCGAGGCCGGGGAAGCCGCCCGCACCCAGGCGGACCGCGCCCTGCTGGCGTCCATCGGCCGTTCGGGCCGGGGTGCCCGCCGCGGCACGAGCGACGACGCGACGTTCGCCGTGTGCCGCCTGGTGGCCGCCGAAGCCGGCATCGCCCTGTCCGAACGGGGTGAGGTGGGCGCCGCTGCCTCCGGGCGGGTCGATCCCGTCGAACGCATCGCGCTCGCCTCGCGGATCCGCACCCGCACCGTCAAGCTCGGCGACCGCTGGTGGCGGGAGGACAGCGGTCCCCTGGTGGGCCTGCGCGAGGCGGACGGGACGCCGGTGGCGCTGCTGTGGCGGCGCGGCGGATACGAGGCCGTCGACCCCGCCGCCGGCACGCGCGAGCGCATGGACAAGGACAGCCAGGCCGCTCTCGAACCGCGTGCCGTCATGTTCTACCCCCCGCTGCCCGACGGTGCTCCGGGCCTGCTGGGGCTGTTGCGCTTCAGTGTGCGCGGCACCGGGAAGGAGTGGCGCAGCCTCCTCCTGGGCGGGCTGGTCGCGGTCGGCCTGGGCGCCCTCGTCCCCCTCGCGACGGGCAAGGTGCTCGGCGAGTACGTGCCGCGCGCCGAGGACAGCCTCATCGTCCAGACCGCCCTGACCCTCGTCGCGAGCAGCATCGTCTCCGCGGCCTTCATGCTGCTGCAGAACCTCGCCCTCCTGCGCATGGAGGGCCGGATCGAGGCCACCTTGCAGCCGGCCGTGTGGGACCGGCTGCTGCGGCTGCCGGTGACGTTCTTCGCCGGCCGCTCCACCGGCGAACTGGCGGGCGCGGCCCTGGGGATCAGCTCCATCCGCAGCCTGCTGTCCGGTATCGGCTCGGTGGCCGTGCAGGCGAGCACCGTCGCCACGGTGAACCTCGTGCTGCTGCTCGTCTACAGCGTGCCGTTGGCGATGGCGGCGCTCGCCATGCTGATCCTCGTCGCCGCGGTCTTCCTTGGCCTGGGCCTGTGGCAGCTGCGCTACCAGCGGCAGCTGATCAAGCTCGGCCACAAGCTGGACAACCAGGCGTTCCAGACCCTGCGCGGGCTGCCCAAGCTGCGCGTGGCCGCGGCCGAGAGCTTCGCCTACGCCGCCTGGGCGCGGGAGTTCGCCCGCACGCGCGAGCTGCAGCAGCGTATCGGCCGGATCAAGAACGTCATCGCCGTGCTCAACGCGGTCTGTCTGCCCCTGTGCACGCTCGTGATGTTCATGCTGCTCGCCGGACCGGCCAGGGGCAGCATGTCCGCCGGTCAGTTCCTCACGTTCAGCACCGCCGTGACGATGATGCTGTCCTCGGTCACCCAGTTGACCGGTGTGCTCCTGTCGGCCGCCGCGGTGCAGCCGATGTTCGAGCAGATCAAACCGGTGTTCCAGGAGGCCCCGGAGGTCCGCGGATCCAGTACGCGCCCGGGCCTGCTGAGCGGTGCCGTCGAGGCGAAGGGCCTTTCCTACCGGTACACCGACGACGGCCCGCTCGTCCTCGACGACGTGTCGCTGCGGGTCCGGGCGGGCGAGTTCGTCGCGATCGTCGGGGCCAGCGGCTGCGGGAAGTCGACCCTGCTGCGGCTGCTCATCGGTTTCGACAGACCGGCCGCCGGCAGTGTGCTCTACGACGGCCAGGACCTGGCGGCCCTCGACCAGGCGGCCGTGCGCCGCCAGTGCGGGGTCGTCCTGCAGAACGCGCAGCCCTTCTCCGGCACGGTCCTCGACTGCATCAGCGGCGCCGAGACGTACACGCTGGAGGAGGTGTGGGAGGCCGCCGCGATGGCCGGCCTGGCCGCGGACATCAAGGCCATGCCCATGGGCATGCACACCATGCTGTCCGACGGCGGCGGCACCGTCTCGGGCGGTCAGCGGCAGCGGCTGATGATCGCCCAGGCCCTCATCCGCAAGCCGTCCCTCGTCTTCCTGGACGAGGCCACCAGCGCGCTGGACAACGAAGCCCAACGCGTGGTGATCGAGTCCACCCGGGCCCTGCGCTGCACCCGCATCGTGATCGCCCACCGGCTGTCCACCGTCATGGATGCCGACCGGGTGATCGTCATGGCGGACGGCCGGATCGCCCAGCAAGGCCCGCCCGCGCAACTGCTCGCCGATACGGGCGGCCTCTTCCACGAGCTGGTCCGCCGCCAGATCGGCTGAAGCGGTGGCGGGCCGGCCTGGGCAGGCCCGGAGTCACCGCAGCACCGGCGCTCCGCTGTACATCTTGATGACGTCGTTGATGAAGTGCCGAGAGTCCTCGGGGTTGAGGGCCTGCGCTTGGAGGTGGGCGGACATGATGTGGTATGGATGCCGGTCGGCGTACTTCTCCAGGTAGAGATCGCTGGTGAAGCGTTCCAGATAGACGACTCCCGCATCGGCGTCGGGAAACGTGTGGATGGAGAACTGTCCCAGGACACCGGGATGGGCTCCGGCCGTGTGCGGGAGGACCTGCACGGTGATGTGCGGCTGTGCGCCGAGGGAGTTCAGGTGCTCCAGTTGTTCGCGCATGATGTCGCGGTCGCCGACGGTACGGTGCCGTACGGATTCGTCCAGGACCGTCCACAAGCGGAAGGGCCGGGCCGGGTGGTGTGCGCGGTGCTGGCGCCACAGCCGGACATCGAGACTGACGGCGGCCTGGTCGCCGGTGGGGCAGGGGATCGTCTCCGTGATGACCGCGGCCGCGTAGGCACGGGTCTGCAGCAGGCCGGGGATCAGGAGCGGCTCGTAGGTGTGGAGGGACGCGGCCCCCGTCTCCAGCCCGATGTAGACGCCGTACGGAACGTCACCGCAGGAAACCCACCAGCCCTGCCGACCCGATTCCTGCGCCATCCGCATCAGCGAGCCGACGACCTCCTGGTCGGCGACTCCGTAGAGGCGGCACAGATCACGCACATCACGCGGGTTGATCGGGCGACGACCGGTCTCGATGAGGCTGGTCTTGGACTGCGACACGAGCAGGTGTCCTGCCACCTGTAAGGGCGTCATGCCCGCGGCTGTACGGAGCTGGCGAAGCTCCGCGCCGAGGCGGCGCCTTCTGACCGTGGCATGTCCGTTCGCCGCCATGGGCGGCGTACCTCCAGCTCAAGCACTCACGCAGGCCACCACACACCCCACGGCCGACATCGGCACATGCATTCTGCATACGCGACCGGACACACCGTGCACCTGCATGGCAATCACCACCCGTTCGGCCCAATACAGTGTTGACGCTGCCTGAAAACCGACGACGCGACGGACAACGCGTGGTCAGTGAATGCGGGTGATCCATCGACGAACGGCTGCGTAGGTGGTGTCGTCGACCATGGAGAGCGCTTCGATGGCGTGGAGGTCGCCGGCTCTGGGTGGGAGGCCGGCAGTCGTCAGGCAAGCGTGCAGGTCGAGGCGTCGGCGGTCGGCGGGAGCCAGGGCGCCCGCCGCAGGGCGACCCGAGAGGGGGAGAGGACCGGACAGGGGGCTCAGGGGCCCCCGGACGCCGGCTTCCTCGTCGTCCGCTAAGCCCCGCACGCCGGGGAACCGGTAAGGGTCGAGCGCCGCCTGGGGCCCGCCAGGGACATGTGAAGAAGCCCGCCAGGCATTCATGCAAGAACCTCTCGAACGTGTCGGTCGTAGTGAGGAAGCCCGGGGCTCACAGCTGCTGATCCCGCAAGGCGTGGGCGCCCGCGGCGATGACCTCGGCGAGCCGGTTGGCGAGGGCCACGCCGCAGCCCCCGAGCCGGACGAAACCACGGCAGCCCACCGGTCCGTCGTTGCACAGCGCGGGAAGGGCCAGACCGGCGAGCGCGAGTGCGTCCTGGAGGTCGGTGACGGCTTCCTCACCGGCCTGGTAGGCGGCGTCCTGGTGCCGCTTGTACCGGATGCGCTCGGCGTGGGTGAGTTCGTAGGTCATGACTGTCCTCTTGATGGAGAAGGGTTGGATGCAGCGCGTCTCAGACCGACGGCGCGAGGACCCGTCGGCCGGCAGCCGGTCGGCCGCGGACCGGTCGGCCGCGGACCGGTTGGCCGGGGCACGGTCCCCGAGGGCCAGGTCGCGGCTGGTCAGCGCGGGATACTCGTAGGACTGAGACTGTGCAACGCCCGTGACTTATGTGTTTCGATCTTCGTTCCTGAGATGCAAGTGATCACGTTCCTTGACCCCGGGAAGGACCGAGGTGTCCGAGTTAGCGACGCGCGACCGCATGGCGCCGTACTCCGGCGGCGCCGCTCTGTGCGGAACCGTCGCTCCGGACTTCTTCGACTCCGCCTCCCCGAGGCGCGCAGCGATCCGCCGCAGGACCCCGTGCAGGGTCGTACGACCCTCAAGATCCGTAGCGGAATCTGTAGCCGGGGGAGGCAGGGACGGCGTCCCTTTGATCCATCACCGAGTAGTCGGGCCGAGCGGTGCCCGGACTGCCCGCCGTGGCCGGCGGACGGATCGGGGACGGCCTGCGGCTGCGGTGTCGCGGGGCGAGCTGGCGCGGTGGCCGCGTGAGTGTGATCTGGCGGACGAGTTGCTGGAAGCAGGCCAGCGCCGCGATGGAAGGAAGCGTGGCCGCCGCCTGCGCGGCGAACGTCCGGGGTGCCTGGGCCACGCAGAGAAGCGTGGCCAGGGTGGAGAACAACAGGACGATGGACCAGGAATGGACGGCTCGGCGTTGATGGAGTGCGGCCCGCAGGATGGACAGGGAGGCGACCATCCAGGGTCCGTAGATCAGCAGGGGCCACCAACTGGCCACGTCGTGCGCGGTGCGCGGTCCGGCGCTGTGACGCAGGGCCTCGCAGATGGCCAGACCGCTGAAGATGCTGACCACGGCGGCGATGACGGCGACCAGCACGGCGGTGAAGAGGCTGCCGGTCCGCAGGAGGCTCACCACCGACGTCTTCGCCGGACTCCCCCGTCGGTGCCCGTTGGGGGCCTGGCTGCGCGGCCGTTGGCCGGCCCCCTGTGACAGCCCGGTGGCGAGGCCGACGCCGCTGACCGTCTCGCCGGTTTCATCGAAGCCGACCCGGTCGACCGGCTCTGCCCGCGGCCCCATGGCCTCCTGAAAGAGATAGGCCAGCTCCTCCGACGCGTTCCAGGGGCTGTTCACCTCGCCCAGCCCGAGGAGCGGCTGGCCGTGGGCGGCGTGCTGCTCGTGATCCGGCCCCGGCCAGTACACGGGGGGCTCCGGCTGGAGGTGGGTACCGGTCCTGTCGTGAAGTCCGTACTGTTCATACACGGGACATCTGCCCGCAGCGCTCGCCCACAGCCGTCTTGAACCGTGCGACGTCTTGCGACCGTTGGTTGAAGTCGTTCTGGATCCTGCTCATCGCCTCCAGGAATTCCTCGAAGATCGAGGACGAGTAGTGGAGATCGACCTCCTGCTCCTCATCGTGAAGGGTCGCGCTCTTGTCCTGGGCCCAGTCTGTCGGGGCGGGCGTGTACGTCCATTTCCCCACCCTTGCGGCCCCGGTGTGACCGCTGCGTCCGTCACTTTCTGTGCTCTGCGGGAACATTGCTGAGTGCTTTGCGGTTGTCATAGTCCACCCAACGCTCCGGATGCCGGGGAGGGTGTGCTCCGTCCAGGTGATGATGGGCGAAGTAAAGGTGTGTTGACCAGTGTCTTTTATCGGTTCTGCATCGCTGAGGGCATCAGGACAGTGATCCGCAGCTGTCCGCGGGGAGTCTTGGCAGCTCACGGCGGAGACTACGGAGCGTGACCGGATGGTGTCCGCGGCAGGTGCGTTCTGCTGCACGCACCAATCGGCGGGTCGGGCGGCGCCGCGCACTGTGACGCACCACGGCGCTCACGCACGGCCGCGCGCCCCCGTCCGGGGGACCCCGGCCGCGACTGCGGCTCGACGGATGCCCGTAGAGCCGGGGGTGTGCACCCGCGCTCCGGAAAGCCAAAAGCTCGCCTCCAAGGCATGGGCAACGTACGCAGGTTGACTGCAAAGCGGCGCATGAGTCCAAACGGCTGACAAGGCGCAACCCTGCATATGCCTCCACGTTATGACGAGGTGTCGCGGGGGCCCGGATACAGGCGCCCCTGATCACCAGTCACCGGAGAGGACCCGCTGTGACAGACACCTTCGTATGGTTCGCACTGATCTGCTCGGTGCTGGGTACGGGCTTCACCGCCTGGACCTCGTCGGGCGTCGGCCGTATGCATCACCTGGACGTCCGCGAGCTGCGCCGCCAACAGCGCTTCAGGCACGTCCTGTCCCAGCATGTGGAGGAAACGAGACCTGGGCAGGAAGGTCCGGCTCCGACCTTGCCGGAAGCAGTCGGCATCGCGGCCTGCGCCGAATGCGGCGCCTCGTCCGTTCGATTCTGAGCCGTGCTGCCCATCCTTCGCCAGCCGGCCCCGCACCCACCCCCCACCGGGCTCACACCTCCACCACCGCCCCACGCCGAGTGAATCTGTACTGAAAAGTCAAGCCAAGAGCCGAGCTTATATACGTACCGTCGCCCTGCCGATTGATCCCTATATGCCCCCACGCGGTGAGGCGAGCTGCTGCTCGGGTGGCCGATAGTCACACCAGCTACACCCCACTTCATTTTCAATAAAAATTGACAACGCTCGGACCGCGCAGGGATGCTCCCCTCATCTGACCTGGTCACACCAGCAACTCAGGGTCCGCTCCCCACCAAGGGCGGCGGCGCAGCCGGTGCCGGCGGCGGTGAAGTGCACGTCGCCGTGGATCGCCCCGGGCTGGCTCGTCCCTACTCCCCGTCAGGGGCCGAGCGAGGACACCAGTCTGTGGTGGACCGTCTTCCAGCCTTCCGAGAACGGGTGGAACGACGACGAGAAGTTCTCCGGTCACCGCAGCAGCTCCAACCCGGCGCTGGCCGAGTTCCAGGGGCGCCTGCATCTGGTGCACCGCGGCGGCACCCACGACGACAGCCTGTGGGCGGCTGTCCACGACGCGCAGACCGGCTGGTCCGCCGACACCCGGCTGCCCGAACACCGCCAGCTCCGTAGGCCCGGCGCTGGCGGTGTTCGGCGGGAAACTGCACTGCGTCCACCGCGGCGCCGGCGAGGACACCGCCCTGCGGCACACCACCTTCGACGGCACCCGCTGGTCCACCGACACCAAGCTGCGCCACCACCACACGGCCTCCAACCCGGCCCTGGCGGCCTACGACGGCAAGCTCCATCTCCTCCACCGCGGCGCCGCTACGGACACCTCGCTGTGGCACGCCGCCTTCGACGGCACCCGCTGGTCCGCCGACACCCAGATGCCCCACCACAGCAGCCTTGAGGGGCCCAGCCTCGCCGCCTTCGACGGCCACCTCTACTGCGTCCACCGCGGCCACGGCAACGGAGACCAGAAACTTTGGTGGGCCACCTACAAGAACAGCAGCGGCTGGAGCGCCGACCGAGAGTTCCACGGTCATACGAGCGGCACCGGCCCGGCCGTGATCGCCTACCGCGACGCGAACGCCGAAACGGACCAGTTCCTGGTCGTCCACCGCGGCTACGGGCCCCGTGCCGCCGGCAGCGACGCAGCCGAGATGAAAGCCCGCATCGCCGCCGAGGAACTCACCGCAGCCGAACCTGGCACCGACTGACGCAGAGCAGGCGGTGCAGGCGAACAGGCTCGCCGAACGTCTGCACCGCCGACCTGCCGGGTGTGCCAGCGTCCCCCCGGCCCACCACTCGCCCCGGGGCCATGGCGTAGACACCGCCGCCCCTCCGCCCCAAAGCACCTTCGCGCCTTAGACCGACCGGCAATAGGCCGTCGTTGCGGGGCGAGAGCGTGGAGTGAGTGCAGTGCGGGCACGGGTCCGCGTGATCACTGAGTTCTCTACGCTGAGTCGTCCACTACGGCCACGGGCGCGCTTGGTACGGGCACGCCATCGACGCCCTGTCCCCTTCCTGCAGTTCGTCGGGATGACGCGGTCTGATTGGCCCCGCCCGGGTCTCGGCAACGTTGGTCAGGACCTCGCCATGCACAGACTGGGCGAGGGGCAGGACGGTGTGGGGTGGGGACAGCCCCCGTATCAACCCGGGCGTCAGCAGGATGGGCGACCAGTGCGGCGGCCCGGCACGCTGGGGCAGGAACGGCACAGGCAACAGAAACAGGAGCAATCGGTGAAGGCACGTGCGGGGTCCGCAGCACTGTTGGCGGGGATTTGCGCGGTGGCGGTATCAGGGATATTCCCGGCGGCCGCGGCGGAGCGGGCGTCGGCCCCGCCGCCCGCCGGCCTCAAGGAGGCCATCGAGCAGACGGTCGCGGACGGATTCCCGGGTGTCGTGGCGTATGCCAGGAACGGAGAGCGGGAGTCACGGATGGCGGCCGGGCTCGCGGACACGGCGAGCAGCGAGCGAGCACGGCCGGACCAGCGGTTCCGGATCGCCAGTAACACCAAGTCATTCGTGTCGACGGTGCTGCTGCAGCTGGAGGGCGAAGGACGGCTCTCGCTCGACGACAGCGTGGAGAAGTGGCTGCCCGGCGTGGTCCAGGGAAACGGCAACGCTGGCAAGGACATCACCATCCGGCAACTGCTCAACCACACCTCGGGCATATACGACCCCACCGAGGAGCCGGAGTTCTTCGCCCCCTACCTGGAGCGCCAAGAATGGGGCCACGTTTACACCCCTCGGGAGGTGATCGCCCGCGCCGTCCGGCACAAGCCGCTCTTCGCGCCCGGCGGCGGCTGGTCGTACTCCAATACCAACTACCTACTCGCCGGTCTGGTGATCGAGGCAGTCACACGTCACAGCGCGCCCTCCGAAATTCAGCGGCGGATTCTCGCCCCGCTCGGCCTGAAGGACACCTCCTTCCCGGTGACCGACCCGGCCATTCACGGCCCTCATCTGCACGGTTACGACCTCGCGGGACGCGATGTGACCCGGTTCAGCCCGTCGTATGACTGGACCGCCGGCGCCATGATCTCCACGGTCGACGACCTGGCCCGTTTCCACCGGGCCCTGTTCACCGGCAAGCTGCTGCGCCCCGCCCAGCAGCGCGAACTCCTGACGACGGTGCAGTTCCCCAAAACGCCGGCGTACGGACTCGGCGTGCAGCGCATGGACGTGCCGTGCGGCTCGGAGCCGGACACCAAGCGGATCAGCGCCTGGGAGACCGACGGCGCCGGACCCGGCTTCACCAGCGTGTCCCTCACCACCGCCGACGGTGAGCGACAGCTGGTCCTCGCCGGCAATGTCTACGACCTCGGCGCGGACCTGAAGGATGAGCGGCCCGTCCCGCAAAGCGAGGGACTGGGGAAGGCGCAGATGGCAGCCCTGTGCGACTGAGGCGGCGTCATGTCGCCGCGGATGACGTCGCATCGTGCGCGGCGCAGGACCCGCCAGGAAGCGGGACGCGATGACCGTGCACTCAGTGATTACGAAGGACGGCCGTGCCCGCAGTGCCATCTTGCCTGCCCGGGGAGAGTTCGTATCGGACCACCCGCTGGGCTGTCACCGCCGTCGGATCGCCGACCGGACGGTGTTCGAGCACATCGTGCTCGCACTGGTCCACGGCTCCGGCTACGAACGCATCTCCACAGCCGGATGCTCCGACCGGACGATCCGACGCCGCGTCAAGGAGTGGGCCGGGCTGGGGATATCCGAGAAGGTGCACGCCTTGGCGCTTGAGGCGTACGACCGGATGATCGGCCTCGGACTGGGCGAGATCTCGGTGGACGGCTGTATCACCAAGGCCCCGTCCGGCGGCGACAAGGCGGGGCGCTCCCCTGTCGACCGGGGCAAGCAGGGACTGAAACGCTCGGTCGCCTCCGACGGCTGCGGTGTCCCGCTCGGGATCGTCTCCGAAAGAGCCAACCGGCACGACTCACCCCTGCTCGGACCCACCCTGGAAGCTGCCAAGGAGCAGGTCGGCCCGCTGCCGGACTCTGTCAACGTCAACCTCGACCGCGGCTACGACAGCGCCAAGTCCCGTGCGTTGATAGCAGAGTTGGGGTTCACGGCCGAGATCGCCCGCAAGGGAGTGCCGGCCCCGCTCCAGGCAGGCAAGCGCTGGGTGGTCGAGCGCACGCACTCGTGGATGAACGACTACGGCAAGCTCAGGCGCTGCACCGAGAGGAACGGCGAGGCCGTGGACTTCTACCTCCACCTCGCCGCCGCTCTCGTCACGCTCCGCATGCTCATCCGCCGAGCAACGAGCCGCTACCGCTGGGACGGCCGCCCCACCACCCGGCGCCTCAAATGATCCATTTGCCGGTCGGTCTTACTCGAACACGGTCCGCCGGTGAGGCGAGCGAACGCTCGGAGAATCCTGACCCATCGGACACGACCTAATCGGCGGACCCCCGAAAAATGTCACGGAACGTGTTCGGAGCGAAAGGTAGATCGCGGGTCTGACACCGACCGGCTCGGCCGACCTCTACCAGGAAGGGCCCCTCCCGCAGCAAGATCACACTCTGCTGCGAGGGGACCCACTCATCGCCTGGCGACTTGTCAGGCATCGCTGACGGCGTGCGTCAGACGTGCGTCACGAGCGTCACGAGCGTCACGAGCGTCACGAGCGTCACGAGCGTCACGAGCGTCACGAGCGTCACGAGCGTCACGAGCGTCACGAGCGTCACGATATCGCCCACAACGCACACAGCGCACATCATGCACACTGCCCTAGTCCGCAGGTCAGAGGCCCTTTCCAATGGGCTCAAGGATCGCGACGCACTCGACATGATGGGTCATCGACACCAAGTCGAAGCCCTGACTTCAGCGCTAGATGTTCACACCTGCGAGGTGAGCCCCCCGTAGCCAGCGGCAGTCGGCCTGCGCCCGACACACCACAAGGGGCATGCCAGCGGAGCGTCAGGGCCAGGGACAGGCCGACCGGGTTGGCGGCGTGCCCAGAGAAGTTCCCCCGAGCGGGGCTCCGACCGCGCTGCCCCACTGACCTCGGTCACCGGTCTGGCCGTACAGGCCCTAACCCGCCCTAGCGCGGCGCGGTAGGCCGTTTCCACACCCAGCCGCCCGTAGGAAGTCCCGCGCCCCGGCCGACACTCCAGGCGTCGCGCGCGCCAGGATCTGGACCATTTACGAACCATCACCCGTGCAACAAGCCGCGTGCGCCCCCCGTTCTCACTGGTCAGCTCGGACATCACCGCTGTACCACCAGCAGACAATGAACCTGATGGCAGGAGCGGGCTCAAACTCCTGACCGACTCCCCCGGCCCGAGCGGCCCGCCGCTCCTGCGCGTTCCGGTTTGGTGCCCCGCGACCGTAAACGGGTCGTCATCAACTCTGCGTAACCAGCACCAAACCAGCACGGGCGGGGTGATGAGGGGTGCTGACGTGGGGTTCTGGGTCAGCACCAAACCAGCACGGGAGTCAGCACCGCCCCGCCATAACGGGCGGAATTCTGCAAATCCGGCGTTGTCCGGAAGGGGTGCCTCCGGGGATGAGAATGAGTCATCGGCCGCCATGTGGTGGTAGGGCACACAACATGCCGCCCGATTGTGACGACCCGCCACATATGCCGTTGACCAGCGGACTTCTACGTTGTGGCCACACCCGACGTCCCCGCAGACCCCTGGAAGTGGTGCACATGGTCTCCCCCGCAGCGAGCAGAACGAGCCCGTCAGGCATACGCAGGATCGTCGCCGCCAGTCTCATCGGGACCACCGTCGAGTGGTACGACTTCTTCCTCTACGGCAGCGCTGCCGCGCTGGTGTTCAACAAGCTGTTCTTCCCCACCTCCGATCCGCTGACGGGCACTCTGATCGCCTTCATCACGTACGCGATCGGGTTCCTGGCGCGGCCGCTGGGCGGGGTGGTGTTCGGGCACTTCGGGGACAGGGTCGGGCGCAAGAAGCTGCTCGTGCTCAGCCTGCTGCTGATGGGCGGGGCGACGTTCGCGATGGGGCTGCTGCCCACGTACGCGAGCATCGGCGTCGGCGCGCCGGTGCTGCTGACCGTGCTGCGGCTGGTGCAGGGCTTCGCGCTCGGCGGGGAGTGGGGCGGCGCGGTGCTGATCGTCTCCGAGCACGGCGGGGACCGGCACCGCGGGTTCTGGGCGTCCTGGCCGCAGTCCGGCGCGCCCGGCGGGAACCTGCTGGCCACCGGCGTGCTCGCGCTGCTCGCCGCCGTGCAGGCGGACGCCGAGTTCCTCGCCTGGGGCTGGCGCGTGCCCTTCCTGCTCTCCGGCGTGCTCGTGATCGTCGGCCTGTGGATCCGCCTGTCCGTCTCCGAGTCCCCCGTCTTCCTCGCGGCGCAGGCCAGGGCCGAGGCGGACGCGGCGCGCGGCGCCGGGCGCAGGGCCCCGGTCGTCGAGGTGCTGCGCCGCAGCCCGCGGCAGGTGCTGACCGCCATCGGCACCCGGTTCGGCGAGAACATCTCGTACTACGTGCTGACCTCCTTCCTCCTCGTGTACGTCACCAGCCACCTCGGGCTGCCCAAGAGCACCGCGCTGAACGCCGTCCTGATCGGCTCGGCCGTGCACTTCGCCGCCATCCCGGCCTGGGGTGCGCTCTCGGACCGGATCGGCAGGCGTCCGGTGACGCTGATCGGCTCGGCCGGAATGGCCGTGTGGGCGTTCGCGTTCTTCGCGCTCGTCGACTCCGGGTCGTTCGCCGTCATCACCGCCGCCGTCACCGCTGGTCTGCTGCTGCACGGGGCCATGTACGGTCCGCAGGCCGCGTTCATCTCCGAGATGTTCGACACCGAGGTCCGCTATTCCGGTGCCTCGCTGGGTTCCCAGCTCGCCTCCATCGCCGCGGGCGCCCTCGCGCCGATCATCGCCGTCGAGCTCCTGAAGGACTACGGCTCGTCCGTGCCCGTCTCCCTCTACCTGTGCGCGGCGGCCGTGGTCACCACCGTCACCGTGGCCGTGGCCCGCGAGACGCGGGGCCGCGATCTGGCCGTGGCGCAGGCGGGGTCCCGTACGGCTGCGGGCGCCGCCGCGGATCCGGCCGCGTACGGGCGGACCGGCCCGACCACCGCGGACCCGGCCTGAGCCGTCCCGGTCGGCCACGGGAGAATGCCGCCATGACCTCCGCGAAGGACCCCGCACCCGGCCCGGCGGCGACCGCCCTGCGGGAACTGCTCGGCCTGCTGCACCAGGGTGCGCCGGTCGAGCGGTTCACCGGGCTCGCACAGCAGGTGCGGGCGGCCGGCGCCGGGCCCGCCGAGCAGGCGCTGGTGGAGGAGGCCGCCCAGGTCGCGCTGGACATCCGGCGGACCCTGGACCAGCACCGGCGGCGCGAGGCCGAGCTGACCGCCCTGTTCGACACGGCCGGCGACCTGGCGGCCCTGCGCGACCTCGACGCGGTGCTGCGGGCCATCGTCCACCGGGCGCGCATGCTGCTGGGCACGGACGTCGCGTACCTGACCCTCAACGACCCCGCCGCGGGGGACACGTTCATGCGGGTCACCGACGGCTCCGTGTCCGCGGCCTTCCAGCAGCTGCGGCTCGGGATGGGGGAAGGGCTCGGCGGGCTCGTGGCGCAGACGGCTCGCCCGTACGCGAGCGCCGACTACCGCACCGACGGCCGCTTCCGGCACACCCCGGCCATCGACCAGGGGGTGCAGGAGGAGGGGTTGCGGGGCATCCTCGGGGTGCCGCTGCGGGTCGGCACCCGCGTGATCGGGGTGCTGTACGCGGCCGACCGGGCGGTGCGGGATTTCGCTCCGGACGCTGTGGCGCTGCTGTCCTCCCTCGCCGACCACGCGGCCGTGGCCATCGACAGCGCCCGGCTGCTGGAGGAGACGCGGGCCGCGCTCGTCGAGCTGGGGGTCGCGAACGAGACGGCGCGGGCCCGGAGCGAGGCGCTGCGGCTCGCGGCCGAAACCCACGACCGCCTCACGCGGCTCGTCCTGCGGGGCGGGGACGTCGGGGACGTCGCGCGGGAGGTGGCCGTCCTGCTGGGCGGTGCTCTCGTCGTGCACGACGCCGACGGGGCCGAACTCGCCCGGGTCGTCCCCGGAACCGCACAGTCCGACGGGACCGCCGAGCCGGCGGGGGCTGCGGTCCCAGCCGGTCCGCCGGGCACTGCGCCCGCCGAGGCGCTGGCCGCTTCGCGTGCCGGCGGTCGAGCCGTGGCGGTCGACGGCGTGTGGGTGTGCGCGGTCCTGGCGGGGCCGGAGCTGCTCGGCAGCCTCACCCTCGGCGGGCGCGCCGACCTGTCCGAGAGCGAGCGGCGGCTGTTCGAGCGGGCCGGGCTGGTGACGGCGCTGCTGCTCCTGCTGCGCCGGTCCATCGCCCACGCCGAGGACCGGGTCCGCGGCGAGCTGCTGGGCGACCTGCTGGCCGCCCCGGTACCCGGCCGGGTCCGCGACACCGGGAGCCAGACGCTGCGGGCCCGCAAGCTCGGCGTCGACCTCGGCCGCCCGCACGTCCTGGTCGTACTGCACTGCGACGCCGCCCTGCGGTCCCGGCTGGCGGCCGAGGCGGCCCGGCACGCCCGCGCCCGCGACGGCCTGGCGGGGCTGTTCCAGGGGCGGGTGGTCCTCCTCGCCCCGGCCGACAGCCCGGGCGCCCTCGCCCGCGCCCTGGCCGCCGACCTCGGGCAGGCCCTGGGCGCGCCGGTCACCGCGGGCTCCGCCGGCCCGGCCGCGGGGCCCGAGGAACTGCCCGGCGTCCACGCGGAGGCGCTGCGCTGCCTGGAGGCCCTGCACGCCCTCGGCCACACCGGGCATGGCGCCGGCCTGCCCGACCTGGGCTTCCTCGGGGTGCTGCTCGGCGACCGCGCGGACGTGGGCGCGTACGTCGACCGGGTGCTCGGGCCGGTCCTGGAGTACGACGCGCGGCGCGGGACGGAGCTGGTGCGCACCCTGGAGGCGTACTTCGCCGAGGGGGCGAGCCTGGCCCGGACCAAGGATGCCCTCCACGTGCACGTCAACACGGTCGTACAGCGCCTGGACCGGATCGGGCAGATCCTGGGCGCGGACTGGAACACGCCCGCGGGCGCCCTGGAGGTCCAGCTCGCACTGCGGATCCTGCGGGCGGGCCCGGCCGCCCGACCCGGTGAACCCTTCCGGTCACAGCACTAGGCGGCCCACTCCCCGAGGGCGAACGTGCTGCCGTTGCGCCGTACTTCCACCGCACCGGTGCCGCCGAAGTGGGCGGGGACCACCAGCTCCCGCTCGTCGGCGGCCCGTTCGAGGACCCGGCGGCGGCTGGCGGCGGCCTGGACGGGGTCCATGCAGAAGCAGCTGTTGCAGGAGGGGGCGAGGATTTGTACGGGGCTGTGCAGCATGTCACCGACGAAGACCGCCCGTTCGCCGCCGGAGGCGAGGCGCAGGACGGCGGAGCCGGGGGTGTGCCCGGGGGCGGATTCGAGGGTGAGGTGGGCGTCGATGCGGTGGGCGCCGTCCCACAGTTCGGCCTGTCCGGCGCGGTGGACGGGGGCGATGCTGTCCTCGTAGATCAGCCTGTCGTCCTCGCGCAGGCCCTTGCCGTACGAGCCGTCCGGGCCGAAGTGGGCGTCGTCCGCGGCGGGGATGAGGTACCGGGCGTTGGGGAAGGCGGGCACCCACGCGCCGTCCGCGGCCACGGTGTTCCAGCCGACGTGGTCGCCGTGGATGTGGGTGTTGACGACGAGGTCGACCTCCTCGGGGCGGACACCGGCCCGGGCGAGGTCGGCGAGGAAGTCGCCCTGCCGGTGGTGGAACCCGGGCGTCCCGGGCCGTTCGCGCCCGCTGCCCACGCCGGTGTCGACGAGGACGGTCAGCCCGGCGCTGCGGATCACCCAGCTCTGGAGGGCGAGGACGGCCAGGTCGCCTTCCGGCTCCCAGTGGTCCGGCGCCAGCCAGTCCCGGTTGTCCCGCCACAGCTGCGGATCGGCCTGCGGTACGAGGTCGGGGGCGGGCACGAACGGGCCCTGCCACTCGACGACCTTGATGATCTCGACGTCGCCCAGCACGATGCTCTGCTTGTTCTCGTGGGTCACGCCGTCCACGCTAGGAGGCGCCGCTGAGGCTCTCAATGCCCTTACAGCTCAAACGGATACGCGAGCGCCTCACGTCTGACGCCGGGGATAGGCTGGACGGGTGGATGTGGTGAGCGATGCGATCGCGGCGGTACGGGTGGGACAGCCGTCCTCGCAGCGGGTCCGGGTCCGCGGGAGCTGGTGCACGCGCTTCGCGCCGTACGACGGGGCCGGGTTCCACGTGGTGCTGGAAGGCAGTTGCTGGATGCTGCCGGAGGGCGGCCCGCCGGTGGCCCTGGGGGCGGGAGACGCGGTGCTGCTGCCGCACGGTACGGGGCACGTGATGGCCGACTCCCCCGTCGACGCGGCGGCGGTGGCGCGGGCGGTGCCGTTCGAGGCGCGGCCCTCCGGTGTGTCCGCGGGGGCGGGAGCGCCGGGCGGGGCGAAGCCGGGCGGGGTGGATTCCGGCGGGGCGGACCCGGGCGGCGACGAGCCGGGCGGGGTGGAGTTGCTCTGCGGCAAGTACCGGCTCGACCGCAGCCGCGTCCACCCCCTGATGCGGGAGCTGCCGCCGGTGGTCCACCTGCCGAACCGCATCGGCCGCCATCCCGAACTGCGGTCCGCGATCGACCTGCTGGGCGGCGAGCTGGGCGCCGCGCGGCCGGGTGCGGCGATGGCCGTCCCGAGCCTGCTCGACCTGCTCCTCGTCTACATGGTCCGCTCCTGGATGGCCGAGGACGCGGCCGGGGCCTGGTCCGCGGCGCTGGGCGACCCGGTCGCGGCCGCCGCGCTGCGGGTGCTGCACGCCGATCCGGCCGCGGCGTGGACCAACGAGCGCCTGGCGGCGGAGGCGGGCGTGTCCCGGGCCACGCTGGCACGCCGGTTCACCGCGCTGGTCGGGCGCCCGCCGATGGCGTACCTCGCGTGGTGGCGGCTGACGTACGCCGCCACCTTGCTCCGCGACACCCCGGACCCCCTGGCCGCGATCGCGCGGCGGGTCGGGTACGGCACTCCGTACGCCTTCTCGCACGCGTTCAACCGGGAGTTCGGGACCACCCCGGGCCGCTACCGGGCCCGGGTGGCGGGGCTTGCCTGAGGCGGGAGCCGGCGGCCTCAGCGGCGAACCGGGCACTCCTTCCACTGGAAGTGGTAGACGGTGTTGATGCTGCCGTCCGTGGAGTCGACGGCCATGTAGCTGGTCTCGCTGCTGTCGGAGGTGCCGATCTCCGCGCGCAGTTCGGTGTTGATGTTGAAGTTGCGCTTCTCGCCACAGGGGGCGAAGACGAGGGCCTGGATGCCGGTGGTGTCGGTGACCTGCCAGTTGTCCTGGAGGGCGCCGTGGAACTGGTGGGATCGGGAGGCGGTCTGGCTCATGCCCTGGAAGTAGTAGCTGGCCTTCTGGGTGCCGAGCGCGCCGTCCGCGAGGCTGCCGTAGCCGCGGTAGTCGACCTTCGACACCGCGTACGTGAAGCCCTGCGGGACGTTGACGATGAGGGAGAGGAGGCAGTTCTTGCGGCCCTCGGTCACGGGAATGCCCGGACCTGCCTGGGCCAGGTAGTCGCTGTAGGTGACGGTGAAGGCGGAGTTGTCCGGGGAGACGGCGACGGCGGCGGTCCCGGGCCGGCAGCCCGAGCCGTTGACCGTGGCGACGTCGACGGTCACCTTGCCGGCGGGGGGCGCCGTGGGCGCGGCTGCTCCGGCCGAGGGCGAGAGCGCCAGGAGGCTTCCGGCGACGGCGACGGCGGTCAGTGCGGTGCGAAGTGGCTTGGTCACGAGGCCATGGATAGCCGCGGGGCGCGGCTGCCGATCGCCGACGGGTACGCGGGCTCACCCGGTCGGACGGCCCGGTTCACCGCAGAAACGTTTCAGCGGGCCGAATCCCTCGCCCGAACGGCCCCACTGCGCAGCCGATCCGGCATCCCCGCCGAGCCTTTCCAGGGTTTTTGTCCGATTCGCCTAGGCTGTGCGGCCTTGAGCCTCGAGTGAGGGAGGACGCTCATGGCCGGTCGGTTCGCACGGCGGCACGCCGTACTCTGCGCCGCTGCCGCCCTGGCCGCCCTGGCCACTTCGGCCGCTTCGGCCGCTTCGGCCACCTCAGCCACCTCGGCAACAGGCGCACCTCCCCCCGCATCCGCGACCGTGCACGACCCGTCGGGCGGACCCGGCACGGCTGCGGCGGCCCCGGTCGAGCCGGACGCCGCCGAGGCCGCGGTCATCGGCGCGGAGCACGCCCGGGCCCACGCCCAGCGGCAGCAGGCGGCCGCCGGCGCCGAGGAGTACCCGCAGGCCAAGCGCACGGCGAGCCTGGCCGCGCTGACGGAGTCCCAGCAGGAGGCCAACGCCGCCTTCGGGGCGGCGACCTCCGGCCGGTTCACCGAGTTCTTCCCCTCCCCCGACTTCGGCGTGCACACCGCCCTGCTGCCCACCGGCAAGGTGCTGCTCTTCTCCTTCGAGCGGGTGGAGGTCAACCCCACCAAGGAGACCGGCCCCACCGACCGGATCGGCCGGACCAACGCCGGCCGCGCCTACCTGTGGGACCCGGCCCGCGGCACCGGGGCGCGGGCGTTCAAGAAGGTGGAGCCGCCGACCGTCCTGATGCCGGACGGCACCTTCGCCCCGCGCCCGGCACCGTTCTTCTGCGCCGGCCACGCCTACCTGCCCAACGGCATGGTCGGGGTGTTCGGCGGCAACACCGGCGGCAAGGGCGGCAGCGGCGCGAAGCTGTCGTTCGTCTTCGACCCGTGGACCGAGACCTGGTTCCGCAACCGGGACATGTCGGTGGGCCGCTGGTACCCGTCGGTGGTCACGGGCGCCGACGGCCGTCAGATCATCATGTCCGGCCAGTCCGAGCGCGGTACGGGCACCCCGACCCCGGTGGTGGAGCGCTTCCCCGCACTGCGCCATCCCGTGCCGTGGCGCCCGTACGACATCCCGGTCGGGCTGGCGGCGGAGCGGCTGCGCTCCGACGCGCCCTTCCGCAACGACTACCCGCACCTGTTCTCGCTGCGCGACGGCCTGGTCTACGGCCTGGGCCGGGACGCCGACCAGCAGTGGCGGTTCGACCCGGTGAAGGAGACCCGGACCGACCTGCCCCGGCGGCCGGCCGACTTCCGCGGCTACGGCTCGGCGGTGCCGCTGCCGGCCGGCCTGCGCGGTCCCGACTCCGTACTCGTCCTGGGCGGGGACCCGAAGGACCCGAACACCTACCGGCTGGCGGGCGGCCGCTGGACCACCGAGGAGCCACGGGCGTTCGGGCGCACGCAGGACGACACGCTGATCCTGCCGGACGGCACGCTCATGACGGTCAACGGTGCCCTGGACACGCGGGACTACGGGTACGGGCCGTTCAATCCGCGGGCCGACCTGAAGTACCGGCAGATCGAGCTGCGCGACGCGCAGGGCCGCTGGCACCTCGGGCCCGCGCAGCGGCTGCCGCGCGGCTACCACTCCAACGCCCTGGTCCTGCCGGACGGGCGGGTGCTGGTCACCGGCGACGAGCTCCAGCAGATCGCCAACGACCCCGACATCCGGGACGGCATGGACGGGAGCATCGAGCTGTACGAGCCCGCGTACCTGCACCGGGGCTCCGGCCGGCCCGCCCTGGACCGGGTCACGGCGGGCGAGCTCGGGTACGGCGCGGAGTTCGAGGCGGTGAGCTCGACCGCGGCCTCGGTGGCGAGGGCGGTGCTGCTGGCGCCGACCACCGTCACGCACGCGGTGAACACCAGCCAGCGGCACCTGGAGCTGGCGATCACCAAGGTGGAGGGAACCACGCTGGGGCTGCGGACACCGCCGAGCGCGGCCGACGCCCCGCCCGGCTACTACATGCTGTTCCTGCTGGACGCAAAGGGAGTCCCGAGCACCGCGCAGTGGGTCAAGCTCGGCCGGAGGTGACGGCGCCCCTCAGGCGGAGGGCGGCGGCTCCACCCGGGCGAGCCAGGCGGTGAGGAGCGCCTCCAGCTGCGCGGCCTCCTGCGCGGACAGGCCGTCCTCCAGCAGGGTGCGCTCGTTCTCCATGTGCTCGGTGAACGCGCGGTCGATCAGCTCAAGGCCGGCCGGGGTGAGGGCGACGACACGGCCGCGGCCGTCCGCCGCGGACCGGCGGCGCGCGACCAGGCCGTCGCGTTCGAGGCGGTCGATCCGCTTGGTCATCGCGCCCGTGGTGACCATCGTGTGCACGGCCAGTTCGCCGGGCGCCCGCTCGAAGGGTTCGCCTGCGCGGCGCAGCGCCGCGAGGACGTCGAACTCCCCCTCGCTCAGCCCGTACCGGCGGTAGACCAGGGCGAGGCGGTCGGTCAGGAGCAGGCCGAGGCGGTGCAGCCGTCCGATCACCCCCTGGGGGCCGACGTCGAGGTCGGGTCGTTCGCGTGCCCATTCGGCCTGGATGCGCGCGACGTGGTCGGGGTTGGGCGGTGGCTGCTTCACGGAAACCAGTATAGCTTCCATGGAAGGTATCATACCTTCCATGGAAGCTAATTTTCGGTGGTCGCTGGTGACGGCGGCGGCGCCGGTTGCCTGGGGCACCAACTACTACGTCACCCGCGCGTTCCTGCCCGCCGGCCATCCGCTGTACGGGGCCGCGCTGCGCGCCCTGCCCGCAGCGCTCCTGCTGCTGGCCGTCGCGCGGCGGCTGCCGAGCGGGTCCTGGTGGTGGAAGTCGCTCCTGCTGGGCCTCCTCAACATGGGCGGCTTCTTCGCCCTGGTGTACGTCGCCGCGCAGCGACTGCCGACCAGTGCGGCCTCGACCGTGATGGCCACGGCGCCGCTGGTGATGATGCTGATCGCCTGGGCGCTGATCGGCGAGCGGCCGGGCGCGCGACAGCTGGCCGGGGCCGCGGTGGGCGTGGCCGGGGTGAGCCTGATGCTGCTGACCGCAGCGGTGCCGGTCGATGCGGTGGGCGCCCTGGCCTCGGTGTGCGCCATGGCGATGTCCTCGCTCGGCTACGTACTGGCGAAGCGGTGGAGCGCGGGGGTCGACGTCCTCGCGTCGACCGCGTGGCAGCTGCTGGGCGGGGGCCTGCTACTGCTCCCGTTCGCCGTTCTGATCGAGGGGGCACCGCCCGCGGTGGACGCTCCGGCGCTGCTCGGATTCGCCTATGTCGCCGTCGTCGCCACGGCGTTGGCCTTCGCCGCCTGGTTCGCGGGACTGCGCCGCCTGCCCGCCGCGACCGTCGGCCTGCTGGGCCTGCTGAATCCGGTCACGGGCGTACTCCTGGGCACCGCGATCGCCGGGGAGACGCTCACCGGGCAGCAGCTCTGCGGTGTGGCGCTGACGCTGACGGGCATCTTCCTGGGGCGGAGCGAAGGATTCCTCACAGCTCGTAACAGGAACAATTCGGCTGGTAGTAATTAGGTGAATCCCTGACTGAATTACCGTCAACAAGCCTTCCGCCCTTATCTCGATTTGATAACGAGATCACCGGAAAGGCCTGGACCTTTGCGCCCCTACGCGCGTAACTGGCCTTTCTTCAAAGGGAATTGACTGTTCATCAAATCAGATGTCGAGGTAACAGTCAGATATCTTGACGCCCATTCCCGTTTGTCCGAATTCTCCACCTCGCCCGTCTGGCAGCCTTCTGCGCACCCACTCCTCCGACCAAGGATTTGAGGTGCGCATGACGGGTCACCGTCGAAGGAAGCGTGAACACCGGCGCAAACCGCGTCGCTTGATACTCGTCACCGCCGCCATGGCATCGGCGGCGGTGATAGCCGGGGGCATCGCCTACTCCGGACTGGGCGACAACGCCCAGGCGGGGACCACCGTCCAGGCCGACGCGGCCGCGGAGGCCACGCCGGCCGCGGCACCGGCCCGTGACGCCGAGCCCGCGCCCATCGCGAGCGAGCCTGCCAACGACGCGGCGCGCGGCATGGTCTACGACGGCCTCAAGGCCGCCCCCAAGGGCGACAAGTGCGTGGGCGTCTACCGCACGGAGGCCGGGCTGTGCAGCCACGGCCCCGACGCCCCGCCGAAGGACGTCGACATCAAGGCCGACGTCGCCCCGGTCGTCAAGACCAAGGCCGTGGCGGCCGATCCGGCCCGCCCCGAGGCCGGCGAAGCGGCTGCCGCGGAGGGCAGCGGGCGTCCTCAGGACGCGCCCGCCGCCGACGCGAGCTCCGCCAAGGCCGCCCCCTCCGCCGCTCCGGCCCCCCAGGCCGCGGGCAGCGGCAGCCAGGCCGTGGCCGCAGGGCCCGCCGGGCAGACCGTCCAGTGCGACGGTGACGGCAGCAGCGGCAACCGCGTCCAGGTCGTGTACGTCCACGGCCCCGACCGCGACCGCTACTCCGAGTACTTCGGCTCGTTCCGCAAGTGGGCGGCCGACGCCGACCTGATCTACTCCACGAGCGCCGAGGAGACCGGCGGCGTCCGGCACATCCGGTTCGTCACCGCCTCCGACTGCACGCCGACCGTGCTCAACATCGAGCTCCCGGCCTCTGCACTCTCCGAGTTCAGCGCCACCAACAACGCGCTGGCGGGCAAGGGCCTCGACCGCCGCGACCGCAAGTACATGATCTTCGCGGACACGCAGGTCTACTGCGGCATCGGCACCTTTGCCGGCGACGAGCGCCCCGGCCAGAACAACCTGAGCAACTTCGGCCCGTCCTACGGCCGTACGGACTCCGGCTGCTGGGGCGGCCACACCGCCGCGCACGAACTGGGCCACAACCTCGGCGCGGTGAACAACAGCGCCCCCAACACCAGCCGCGGCGCGCACTGCACCGACGAGTGGGACGTCATGTGCTACTCGGACACCCCGTACTACCCGCAGATGCGCAACGTCTGCACCAACCAGGCGTCCGAGAACATCCTGGACTGCAACCACGACGACTACTTCCACACCAGCCCCAAGCCGGGCAGCTACCTGGCCACGCACTGGAACATCGCGGACAACCAGTTCCTGATGAAGGGCAAGGGCGGCAACACCACGGACCCGAGTCCGAACCCGAAGCCGACCCAGAAGCCCACCCCGACCCCGACGCCGACCAAGCAGCCGACCGGCGGCCCGACCGTGACGGCCGGCCAGATCCAGTCGACCTCGGTCGTGGTGAGCTGGCCCAAGGTGGACGGCGCCGTCTGGTACCAGGTCCTGCTGAACGGCAAGCACCTGACGTGGGTCCAGTCGCAGGCCCTGCGCATCTACAACCTGCAGCCCGGCACCGAGTACAAGGTCGCCGTCTCGGTGCGCGACGCCGCGGGCCGTGACACCGGCGCCGGCAAGACCACCGTGTTCAAGACGGCGGGCGCGGGCAGCGGTACCACCACCCCCAACGCCCGCTACACCCTCGGCAACGGCAGCACCGGCATGTCGGCCGAGCTGTGGGGCGGCCGCAGCGCCGACGGCACCGTGCTCGTCGGAGCGCGCGCCAACGGCTACGCCCAGCAGCAGTGGCTGTTCGAGGACGCGGGCAGCGGCCTCGTCCGGATCAAGTCCGCCGTCTCCGGGAAGTGCCTGCAGACGGGCGGTGCCCCGGCTCCGGGCATGTGGATCGCCCAGCAGCCCTGCGGCAGCGGCTCCACCCAGCAGTGGAAGCTGAAGACCAGCGGCAGCACCACCACCGTGACGGACCCGAGCGGCGGCTACGCCCTCACCGTGAGCAGCCGCCCGTACTACGGCGACTGGCTCCTGGACCTGCAGCGCGCCGACGGCCGCGCGACCCAGGTCTGGACGGTCCAGAAGGTCGGCTGACCTCCCCCTGCCGACCTTCTGCCGGCGGACGGCCGTCCCCCTATGCGGCCGTCCGCCGGCTCCTTCGCCTTCTCGCCTTCTCGCCTTCACCACACAGCACAGCACTGCACAGCACTGCGCCGGGTCGCCGCCCGGCGCGCAGTGCCTCGCATCCCACCGCACAGGGAGCACCACAACGATGCGTACTCGCCACGCCTTCCCCGTCCGCCGCACCGGACTCGGCGTCCTGTTCCTCGTCCTCGCCCAGGCCCTGGCCGTGCCGACCGCGGCCCACGCGCACGGCGACACCGTCAAGGTCGTGATCACCGGGCAGCGCGAGGGACACCTCACCACCGACATCACCTGGGAGAACGACGGGGACGCCATCGAGGAGGCGGTCGCCGCCACCGTGGACGCGACCAGCCCCGACGGCGCCCGTGCGCTGGGGCCCTGGAAGCTGGTACGGGACTCCGGCTCACGCGTCGGCTGGAGCACCGCCGAGGTCCTTCCGGCTGGCACCTGGAAGGTCACCGTCCACGTCGGCTTCCCCTCCCTCGGCCACGCGGAGCGCGAGGTCTCCGTACCGGTCGTGGACCCCGCGCCCGGCACCGCCCCGAGCGGCGCGCCGGTCTCCCCCGCTCCGGGCGGTTCCCCCGCCCCGTCGTCCGTGCCCTCGGTCGCGGCCCCCGTGCAGACCCCCGCCCAGACCCCCGTACAGTCCCCTGCTCCGGCCGCCTCCCCGGCCGCCGACAGCGGTGACAGCACGGTGTGGTGGACGACCGCGGGCGTCGCCGTGATCGCCGTGGCCGGTGCCGCCGTCGGCCTGCTGCTTCGCCGCGCCCGGGCCCGCAGGCGCTGAGCCGGCGGGCACGACCCGAGGGGCCCGACGGGTGCGCGTGGTTGGGGCCGGTCCCGCGACCTGACAACCAAACGGCCGCGCTTTGACACCCCGAAGAGCGGTGCCGTTGATTCGCTGCATGGACATCACCGCCGCCGTACGATCCACCGCTCGGGTGGTCCACCCCTTCCACACCTACGAGGGCGAGGGCTTCCCCGTCCGCCGCCCCTTCCCGCAGCCCGAACTCCCCCTGGTCGACCCCTTCCTGATGGTCGACCAGGTCGGACCGCACGTCCTCGGACCGGGCGAGGCCAAGGGCGCGCCGCCGCACCCCCACCGGGGCTTCGAGACGATCCAGTACGTCATCGACGGCGCCATGGAGGACATCGACTCCGAGGGGCACAAGCGGGTCATGAACCCGGGCGAGGTCCAGTGGCTCACGGCCGGCTCGGGCCTCGTCCACCTCGCCCGCCCGACCCCCGGGCTGCTCGCCGAGGGCGGCCCGCAGCACCTGCTGCAGATCTGGGTGAACCTGCCGGCCCGGTTCAAGGCGACGCCGCCGCGCGTGCAGTACGGATCCGCGCCCGGCGAGATCCCGACGGTCACCACCGAGGACGGCAGCGCCGAGCTGACCGTGATCGCCGGATCGACGCACGGGGTGAGCGGCCCCTTCGACACGCACACCCCGGTGCTCGTCGTCCACGCCCGCCTGCGGGCCGGCGGACGCACCGGGTTCAGCGTCCCGGCCGGGCACAACGCCATGCTGTACGTCCTGTCCGGGACCGCGGCCACGCCTGACGCGGAGCTTCCCGACGGCCACCTCGCCATCCTCGCGCGGGACGGGGAGCAGTTCGCCGTCTCGGCGCCGGGTGCGGCGGCCGAGGTGCTGGTCCTGGCGGGCGAGCCGATCGGCGAACCGGTGGCCCGCAGCGGTCCGTTCGTCATGAACACCGCGGCCGAGATCCGCCAGGCGCAGACGGACTACCAGCGCGGCCTGATGGGGCACATCGACATCTGAGTCACACGGCATCCGAGTTCCCCCGCGTGCCTACGTGCCGGTGCCGGGAGCCGGGCCGCCCGGGTGGGCGTCCGGCTCCCGGCGGGGTATCGGTCAGCCGCCTGCCCCGGGGAAGGCTACGGGCGGCACTGGCCGAAGCGGGGGCCGGTCACGGTGGTGCCCGCGTACTGCGGCGCCGGTGCGTTGCCCTCGCAGCGCAGCGGCCCGGTGACGGTGGTCGCCGACAGGTCGACCACGCCGGTGTTGCCGTTCAGGCTGAGCGGCCCCTCCACGGTGGTGGCCGTCGATCCCGTGGCGCCCTTGCAGCCCGTCCCGGCGTCGGCCGGGCCGATCCGTACGGGGCCGCTCGTGTGCCCGATCGTGACCGGGCCGGTGAGCTGTGCCCCGCAGACGGTGGCGGCCAGCGCCCCGTCGGCGGACACGGGGCCGGTGACCGCGCCGCCGAGGACGGCGAGGGAGCCGCCGGCACGGACCGTGAGCGGTCCGCTCTGGCTGCCGCCGGCGCCGATGCACAGCGCTTGGCCGGCGGCGACGGTCAGCGGGCCGCGGTGCGCCGTGGTGAGGCACGGTTCGCTGAAGCCCACGGCGACCTCGGCGGGTTCGGCGGTGACTGAGGCCGTGAAGGCCTGGTCGCCGCCGTACGTGGCCGTGATCGGGTGGCTGCCGGGCTGGAGCACACCGGTGGTGAAGGTGGCCCGGCCGTCCGTCAGCGGCACCGTTGCCAGCTGCTCGGTGCCGTCCGTGAAGGTGACGGTTCCGCTCGGGGTGCCGCCGACCGGGTTCGCCGGGGCGACGGCCGCCGTGAGGGTGACCGGGTGGCCGAACAGCGGGGTGGCCGTGTCCGCGGTGAGCGACAGCGCCGCGCCGTACCGAAAGGACAGGACCGCCCTGCCGTTGCCGCGGTAGACGCCCTGGAGCAGGAAGACGTCCGTCGCGCCGGGAGCCGCGTGGCTGTTGCCCCCGCCGCCGCCCGCCCCGTACAGGTTGCCGGGGTTGCCGCCTCCGGAGCCGCCGGCTCCGCCGAACCAGCCGCCGCCGCCTCCTCCGCCGCCGCCGTTGCCGCCGCGGCCGCCGTTGCCGCCGTTGCCGCCCGGGCCGCCGCTGCCCGGGTTGGGCAGGCCGGTGTCGGGGTCGGTGTCGCTGCCGGCGACGCCGGGGCCGCCGAGCAGGGAGTTGGGGCTGCCGGCGCCGTGGGCGTCCTCGGTTCCGCCGCCGCCGGCGACGCCGGAGCCGAGGGGGCCACCGCCCCGGCCGCCGGGCTCGCCCCGGAGCCCGCCGCCGTTGCCGCCACGCAGCAGAGGTCCGCCGTTGCCGGCGCCTCCGCCACCGCCCGCG
>NZ_JBEZVK010000042.1:0-65486 GCF_040636955.1 Streptomyces sp. NPDC032472 | reverse complement strand
ACGACATGGGCGGCCACGACACCTACATGCACAAGGAGATCTCCGAGCAGCCCGACGCGGTCGACCGCGTGCTGCGCGGCCGCATCGACGACCGCCCGGTCAGACCGGCGTCCGCTCCACCGGGATCCACAGCTGGGCGTGCGCCTTCGTCCAGTCCGCCGACGGCCGGGTGCGCAGGATCTCCGGCCCCGGCCGGGAGGCGTACGGGTTGGACGGGAACCACTGTGTGAAGACGTCCCGCCACAGGTTCTGCAGTGCCTGCGGGAACGGGCCGCTGCTCTCGAACACGGCCCAGGTCCCGGCCGGGACGGCCGTCACGTCCAGGCCCTCGAACTCGCCCTCGGCACGCTCCGCGCCGGTCACCACCGCGTGGTGGTAGTCCACTTCGGTGCCCTCCACCCGCCGGTCACCGAGGACCTCGGTCACCGAGACGATCCCTTCGGGCTCCTGGTCGGACAGGGCGGTGATCCGCTGTACCGTCTCCGGCGCGAGGCTCTTGATGAACTCCGCCATGGCCGGATTCACGCCCTCGTGGACGAGCGGCACGCGGGCCCTCTTCCCGACGATGCGGAAGGCCTCCTTCTCCACGATCCGGTACTCCATGGTGGTACTCCCTTCGACGATGAGGCGGAAGGACATCCGGGGCTGGGAGCGCAGGGCCGCACCGGTGCGCCGCGCCTCGCCCGGACCGATGCCGTGCACGGCCCGGAACGCACGTCCGAAGGCTTCCGCGGACGTGTAGCCGTGGCGCACCGCGATGTCGAGCAGTGTGCGCTCCCCGGCCAGCACCTCGGCGCCCGCGACGGTCAGCCGCCTGCGCCGCACGTACTCCGACAGCGGGAGCCCGGCCAGCGCCGAGAACAGCCGCCGGAAGTGGTACTCCGAGGTCATCGCGATACGGGCCAGCTCGGCGGCGTCGACCGTGTCGTCGAGGTGGTCCTCGATGTGGTCCATGGCCCGGTTCAGGTGCTCCAGCAACCCGGTCCCCTTCCCTTTTCGATCACCAACGTAGGAAGGGACCACCCTGCCCGACCCGACATCCTGTGCCCGGTCCGGTCGGGTGTGGCCAGGCAGATGCCGTGTTGAGGATGATGTGCGCCATGGCCAAACGCGCCGAAAGCCCGGCAGAGCGAGCAGAGCGAGCAGAACGAGCAGAGCGAGACGGGCGGGACCAGCGCGACGAGCGAGGCCCCCGGGCCTGGAGGGCGGTCGCGGTCCTGATCGGGCTCGGGGCCGCCGCCTACACGGCCTGGGTCCTCGAAGTCGTCCTCTCCACCGGCCTGAACCCGATCGAGACGTACGTCAGCGAGCTCGCCGCCCAGGACCGCCCGCTCGGCGGTCTCTTCCGGGCCACCGACTTCACCGCCGGCCTGCTGGTCTTCGCGGGCGGGCTGCTCGCCCTGCTCCGGGCGGCCCGGCACCCCGACCACCGCCGCCCCTGGTCCCTCCTCGGCTGGGCCGGGATCACCGTCTTCGGCGCGGCCACCGCCGCCGACGCCTGGCTGCCGCTGAGCTGCACCCCCACCGTGGATCCGGTCTGCGCCGCCCGGGAGACCGCCGGCCTGGTCCCGGCCACGCACCGGGCCCATGCCGTCAGCAGCAGCCTCGCCATGACCGGCGCCCTCGTCGGGACCGTCGCCCTCACCGTCGCCGCCCGCCGCTACCGCAGACACGCCCCGCTCGCCCGCCACGGCCCCGCCCTCGTCGTCCTGGCACTGCTCGCGACCGCCTGGACCCTGACCGCCATCGCCCTGTTCACCGCGGGGCGCGGCACCTGGGCCCTCGGCGCCGGGCAGCGGCTCCAGGTGCTGCTCGTGGCCCTGTGGCTCGGCCTGCTGGCGCATGCGGTCCGCACGGAGCGCCGTACGTGAGCGGCCCCGGCTCCTTCGTCCGGGTGGACGGGGTCCCGCTGCACGTGGTCGTCGAGGGCAGCGGCCCGCCCGTCGTGCTGAGTGCGGGGCTGGCCATGGCCTGGTTCGACTGGGACGCGGTCGCCGCCCTGCTGGTGGCCGCGGGCCGCACCGTCATCCGGTTCGACCGACCGGGGCACGGCCTCAGCGGCCCGGCCGCGGCCCCGCCGACCGCCGCCGGGGAGGCCCGCCGGATCGCCGGGCTGCTGGACGCGCTGGGCCGCCCGGGCCCGGTCACCGTGGTCGGGCACTCGATCGCCGGGTTCCACGCCGAGGCCTTCGCCCGCCTGTACCCCGAGCGCACCGCCGCCCTGGTCCTCGTCGACGGCAGTGTGGAGGAGGACCCCCGTCCGGTCCTGCCCGCCGCGCTGCGCACCGGCGCCGCCCGCGCGCTCGGCCGGGCCCTGACCGCCCCCGGGCTCCCGGCAGCCCTCGGGCCCCGGGCGCGGCGCGCCGCCGTACGGGCCTCCCGCACCGGCGGCGGCGATCCGGCCCCGCGGGACCTCGTACGCCGCTGCTACCGCACCGGCCGGGTCTGGCGGGGCGCCCTGCTGGAGAACTCCCGCTACCCGGAGACCGCCGCCGAGCTCCTCGCCCTCCGCGCCCGCCGGCCGCTGACCGCCCCCGCCACGGTCCTGGCGGCCCACGACGGCTCCACCCGCCCGGCGTCCCTGCGCTGGCTGTCCCGCCAGCACACCCTGGCCACCGCCCTCGCAGCCCGCTTCGCCACGGCGGCCCCGGCAGGCCACCTCGCGATGCTGGACGCGCCCGCCCACGTGGCCGACACCATCCTGAAGGCCCCCGAGAACCCGCCGACCTCCTAGTGGAGGCCGGCCGGCGGCGCGGGATCAGCGCTTTGCGTAGACCCTCTCGACGAAGCCCGCCAGTTCCTCCTCCGACAGGTGCTGGGCCAGGTCGGCCTCGCTGATCATGCCGACCAGCTTCTTGTCCTTGATCACCGGGAGCCGCTTGATCCGGTGGCTCTCCATTTCCCCGAGGACCTCGGAGACGTCGGCGCCCGCGTCGATCCAGCGGGGGGTGCCCTCGCACAGGTCGCCGCAGGTCATCCGCGCCGGGTCCATGCCCTTGGCCACGCACTTGATGACGATGTCGCGGTCGGTGACGATGCCGCACAGCCGTTCGTTGGCGTCACTTACGGGAAGGACGCCCACGTCGAGCCGGCGCATCAGCTCGGCGGCTCGGTCGAGGGTCTCGGTGGCGGGGATCCATTGCGCCCCGGCGTGCATGATGTCCGCCGCTGTGGTCATTGCGTACCTCCTGGCGTGCCGTTGCGGCCGGGCGCGGTCGCGCCCGCTGCGACGCCCTCGGGGAGGCCGATGGGGGAGGGCCGTGAGGGCGCCCTCCCACCACCGTACGGGCGTGCCGCGTCACCCGCGCGGCGCAGCCCCCCGCTGTCGCAGCAGGTCCGCCATCAGTGCGAGCTCCGACTGCTGGGCCTCGACCATGCCCTGGGCCAGCGCCCGCTCGGCCGGGGTCACGCAGCGCTCCGCGCAGCCCTTGGCCATCGCGACGCCGCCCTTGTGGTGGTCGGTCATCAGCTGGAGGTAGAGCACCTCGGCGTCCCGGCCCTCGGCGGCGCCGAGCGCGGTCAGCTCCTCCTTGGTGGCCATGCCGGGCATCAGCGCGCCGGGCTTGGCGGGAACCCCGCCCATGTCGTGCCCGTCGGCCATGTCGTGCCCGGAGTGAGCGCCGTGGCTGCCGTGGCCGGTGTGGTCCGTGGTGCCGCCGCCGTCGGGTGCGGCCATCCAGGCCATCGGCTGCCGGTCGGCCACCACCTTCGGCAGCCCCCACAGGTCCAGCCAGCCCAGCAGCATGCCCCGCTGGTTGGCCTGGGTGTTGGCGATGTCGTACGCGAGGGTGCGCACCGCCTCGTCCTGGGTGCGGTCGCGCACGATGAACGACATCTCCACCGCCTGCTGGTGGTGCACCGCCATGTCCCGGGCGAAGCCCGCGTCCGGCGAGTCCTGTGCGGGAGGGCGGGCCGGCGTCGCGGCGGAGCCGTCCCCGCCGCTCGCGGCGGCCACCGTGGCCGCCACCGCGAACAGCAGCGCGAGCAGCACCGCCGTTCCGGCCGCCCAGTACGTCGTGCGCTTGGCCGTGCGGCCGTCCCCCTGGCTCCCGCTCACTTGCCGGCCAGCCCGTTGGTGCAGGCCGCACCCGGCTCGGGGGTCTGCGGGCCCTGCACGTACTTCGTGAAGAACTGCTTCACCCGCGGGTCGGCGGCGCTGTCGACCGTCACCTGCTTGCCCCACGCGCTGAGCATGATCGTGCCGCTCTGCTCCTTGACCGGGCTCATCAGCGTGTACGGGGTCTTCGCCACCCGATCGGCCAGCTGGTCGATGTCGGCCTGGGGCGCCTTCTCGTTGTACGTCACCCAGACCGCGCCGTGCTCCAGCGAGTGGACGGCGTTCACCTGGGGGACCGGGTTCTTGTAGACGTCGCCGTTGCAGTTCATCCACCGCGGGTGGTGGTCGCCGCCGACGGGCGGGTTCATCGGGTAGCTCACCGGGGTCTCGACGTGGTTGCGGCCCAGCGTCTTGGGGTCCCAGCTCTGCTCCTCGGACACCGAGGCGGTCCGGGCGGCCTCGACGGCCTTCGCCGCGGCCGCGTCCTTGTTCTTCCGGTCGATCAGCACCCATGCGCCGAAGCCGACGAGGCCCGCGGCGACGGCCGTCGAGACCGTGATCGCGACGACCTTGTTGCGCCGCTCGCGGGAGCGTTCGGCCCGGCGCATCTCGGCTATGCGCGCCTGGCGGGAGTTCCTGTCGGTGGGGGTCGTACCGGCCATGTGCCCAGTTCCTTACTGCTGAGGGGGTGGAGGTGGATCCGGTGGGCGCGGTCGTACGCCGCCGGAGCGGCTGCGCGCCGGATCCGTCAGCTCCGCAGCACCTGCAGGGCGTGGAGGTCGGGGGCGCGGGCGGGCGCCTCGTGCGGCCGGAGCGGGCCCGCGCCGTCGGCGGGGCGCACGACGGGGTCTTGGGCGGCGGCCGTCACGGGCACGGCGGGCGGCGGGGCGGGCAGGACGCCGGGGGTGACGTGCGAGAACGGGGAGCAGCCCGGCAGCTCGCCGGGGGCGACGCACACGGCGTGCGGCCCGGCGGGCGACCCGGAGTGCGTACCGGCGGGCGACCCGGAGTGCGTCCCGGCGGGCGCTCGGGAGGCGGCATGATCGACGACCGGCGCGGCGGCCGCAGGCCCCCGTACGGCCGCTGCCACGGCGTGCTGCCCACCCGGCCGCACGCACAGCAGCAGCGCGCCGAGCAGGATGGAGAGGGCCGAGAGGACCGAGAGGGCCGAAAGGACCAAAAAGGAGGAAAGGGGGGAGAGGACCGAGCGGGCCCCCGCCGGCGCGGCGCGCCGAGGCGCGTGACGCCCGATGCGCCCGTGTCGCACGTGTTCCCAGCCCCCCATGGCCGCCGATGGTAGTGCTCATGAGGGACCCGAGGTCAGTGCGGGGGTGCCACGACCTTTCGGGGGTGCGTAATGTGGCGGAAACCACCGCTGGCGATACTGGCAACCCGACCGCCCGCCCTCCCCCGAGGGCAGTGGTGCACAGGCCGTCTGAACTGCGAGGATGAAGGCATGGACAAGCAGCAGGAATTCGTCCTCCGGACGCTCGAGGAGCGCGACATCCGCTTCGTGCGCCTGTGGTTCACCGACGTGCTGGGCTTCCTCAAGTCCGTCGCCGTCGCCCCCGCCGAGCTGGAGCAGGCCTTCGACGAGGGCATCGGCTTCGACGGCTCGGCCATCGAGGGCTTCGCGCGGGTCTACGAGTCCGACATGATCGCCAAGCCGGACCCGGGCACCTTCCAGATACTGCCCTGGCGCGCCGAGGCACCGGGGACCGCCCGCATGTTCTGCGACATCCTGATGCCGGACGGCTCCCCTTCGTACGCCGACCCCCGCTTCGTGCTCAAGCGCATCCTCGCCAAGACCTCCGACCTGGGCTTCACCTTCTACACCCACCCGGAGATCGAGTTCTTCCTGCTGAAGGACAAGCCGCTGGACGGCTCCCGCCCCAGCCCGGCGGACAACTCCGGCTACTTCGACCACACCCCGCAGAACGTGGGCATGGACTTCCGCCGCCAGGCGATCACCATGCTCGAATCCATGGGCATCTCGGTCGAGTTCAGCCACCACGAGGGCGCCCCCGGCCAGCAGGAGATCGACCTGCGCTACGCCGACGCGCTCTCCACGGCCGACAACATCATGACCTTCCGCCTGGTCATGAAGCAGGTCGCCCTGGAGCAGGGCGTCCAGGCCACCTTCATGCCGAAGCCCTTCTCGGAGTACCCGGGCTCGGGCATGCACACCCACCTCTCCCTCTTCGAGGGCGACCGCAACGCGTTCTACGAGTCCGGCGCCGAGTACCAGCTCTCCAAGGTCGGCCGCTCCTTCATCGCGGGCCTGCTGAAGCACGCGGCCGAAACCTCCGCGGTCACCAACCAGTGGGTCAACTCGTACAAGCGCATCTGGGGCGGCTCGGCCCGCACCGCCGGCTCCGGCGGCGAGGCCCCCTCGTACATCTGCTGGGGCCACAACAACCGCTCGGCGCTGATCCGCGTCCCGATGTACAAGCCGGGCAAGATGGGCTCGTCCCGCATCGAGGTCCGCTCGATCGACTCCGGCGCCAACCCCTACCTGACGTACGCCGTCCTCCTGGCGGCCGGCCTGAAGGGCATCGAGGAGGGCTACGAACTCCCGGCGGGCGCCGACGACGACGTGTGGGCCCTGTCCGACTCCGAGCGCCGAGCCATGGGCATCGAACCCCTCCCGCAGAACCTCGGCGAGGCCATCTCCCTGATGGAGCGCAGCGAACTGGTCGCCGAAACCCTCGGCGAACACGTCTTCGACTTCTTCCTCCGCAACAAGAAGCAGGAGTGGGAGGAATACCGCTCCGAGGTAACCGCCTTCGAACTCCGCAAGAACCTCCCGGTGCTCTAACCAGGGGCCGGCGAGTCCCGGAGTTTTACGGTCTCCGCAGTCGGGCCGACGGTCGTGAACCGTCGGTCCGACCGGCTTTCCCTGGAGGCCTCCGTCGGCTGGGCGTCAACCGGACGCAGGATCGTTTCTTCAGGGCCTGGTGGAGGTCAACTGGGCTTATCCGGCGTCGAATTGAGTCTGGGTCATCAGGACGTCATTCGTTGGCCTGTGCATCGTGTACGACGTTGGCGATCTCCCTGGCGAACCCGGCGCCGGCTGTGATCGATTCCTGGAAGATGGGCGCGGCCGTGTTGAACACGACGCACGCCGCAACGAGGGCCAGGAGGGCCTTCTTCCAGCCGGTCTGACTTCCCTCCTGCATGTTGACCAGGGTCGCCCCTGTCCGAGCGAGGGAGCCGATGACGGTACTCGCCTCTTCGGCCACTCTCGCCCCACCGAAGATGCCGGCGTGCCCGGCCAGCCAGATCAGATGGCGCAGCTGGGAAATCAACTGGTCCCGTATGGGACCTTCGATTTCCTCGTCTCCCATCGATGTCAGCAGCTCGATCCATTCTTCGCACCGCTGCGTCATTTCGTGCAGATCGCCGCCGCGCGGGGCCGCATCGGATCCCGCGAGGTTTCCCGAGATCAATTCGGCCGTCGATTCGAGGTGGTCGAGCTTGTCCTCGTCGATGACGGAAAGCGGGGACCGGTTGGTGTCCATCCAATTCACCACGGGCTGCATCACGGCCGTCCACCACGCACTCACGTGGCGCTCGCACCGGATACGCGACCTTTCCGGTAGGGCGCTCAGCTGCCGAATCGTCATCTGCAGGAGGCTGACGACCTCGGAATGCCGTCGGGCGAATTCATGGGTGCCCCATTCCGTGTCCAGGGCGCCGGCCCAGGCCTCCGCGATCGTGCCGTTCGCGACGCGGACTTGCGCGAGGAGAGTGTGCAAGTGATGTGCGGCGGTGTTCTCGTTCGAGTAAGTCATGTCCCCCTGCTCGGCTTTCGGCACCCGAGCGCGGTGCTCGGCCCCCGAAATGTACCAGTCGACTTCCGGCCCTCCCGGGGTCCGGTGCCGCCGGGTGGCATCAGCGGGGTCGCACCTCGTCGTTCGTCCGCTTTCCCCCGCGTGTCTCGCGCCGCCAGGGGTACGCTCGTGCTTCCCGAGTCGACTGGAGGTTCTCTACGTGGCCATCATCAAGCAGGCCCAGCGGCAAACTCTCGGCCAGCTGATCGGTGCCAATAATCCGGTGGTCACCGTCCCCGACGACAGTCAACGGCAGTACGCCTGGACGAAAAAGGAGGTGGACGTCTACTGGGCCGACATCGAGAAGTTCATGGAGGCCCGCCAGAGCGGCAGCGAGTCGGCCTCCGAGTACTTCATCGGGCCCGTCGTCACCATCACCGCCGAAACCAAGCAGGGGCGTTCGCTGCTCGACGGACAGCAGCGGCTGACGACGTCCACCCTGCTGATCGCGGCCATCAGGGACGTCCTGTGGGGCATGAAGTCGCCGGAGGGCGTGTCCAGCGCCAACAACATCCAGCGCGACTACATCGCGAGGAAGTCGGGACGCAAGGAGCCGATGGAGTACTTCCTGGTGCTTTCGCTCTTCGACCGTGATTTCTTCCGTGATTACATCCAGGACTGGAGCGAGATCACCGGCGAGTGCCCGAGGATCGAGGAGCCGAGTCGTCCTTCGCATCGCCTCATCCTGGATGCCTACAACAACTTCCGCACCAAGATCGGAACGCGCCTCCAGGTATATGTCGACGACGAATCCAGATTGGACTACCTCGACTCGCTCCGCGAATGCCTGATCAACGGGTTGGTTTTCGTCGAGATCCAGACCCCCTCGTCGAGCGATGCGAACGAGGTGTTCGAGACGATCAATTCTCGAGGCAAGGACCTATCCACCGTGGACCTGGTGCGAAACTTCCTCATGGAGAAGAGTAGGAGCGAGTTCGAGAAATCGCGCGTCAATGATGCGTGGAGGTCCCTCCTGGACGGATTCGATCGGCGTGAGGAAATCGAGAAGTTCCTGCGCCACTTCTGGGTATCCACCCATGGGGACGTGAAGTCGCACAGCCTGTACGCGACGATACGCAAGGACCTGAGTGCGCATTTCGACAAGCGCCCTCAGGAATACACGGTCGGAGCCTTCGCGGCTGAACTCGAAGGGGCCGCCGGAAGGTACGCAGAACTGATCACCGGCAACACCGGTTACAGTGAATTCGATGCAACTTTGGGTGAGATCAAGGCGATGGGTGCCGATGCACTTTATCCTCTCCTCCTCTCTGCATCGGGCCGCTACCCTTATTCCGCCCTGCAGGACCTCGTGGAGGCCTGTGTCAGTTACTACGTCCGCTGGACGGTGGTGGGGAGGCGTGAATCCACCCTGCTCGAAGAGAACATATTCAGCGTGGCGAAGGAAATATCCAAAGGTGTCAAGCTCGACGCCGTGATGCAGAAGATCATCGGGTGGATTCCGGACGACGAGACGTTCGGTGCGGACTTCCTGGGTGCCTCGATCCCCAAGCAGTCCCAGGCGCGCTACCTGCTCGCGAAGGTCGAGCATCACCTGCGCTTCAAGAACGACGTCCACGAAGAGGTCGTGCTCGGAGACGGCAAGGTGCACGTCGACAACATCTACCCCCAGAAGCCCGAAGGCGAACTGAGACTGGAGGACCACGAGGACTGGGTCAGCCGCCTCGGGAACCTGACTCTCCTCGCCGGCAAGAGGAACCAGGCGGTCGCCAACCTCAGCTACCCGGAGAAGGCCCACCTCTACAGCAGTTCCGCGCTCCTCATCTCCACGCGGACCGGCATCGACCGCCTCTGGGATGGTGAGGGCTGGCGGTGGCGCGTGGACGGGATCATGGCCCGGCAGGCCAAGTTGGCGGAGTATGCCCTCGAGGTGTGGCCGAACGGGAGCCGCTGGGCCTGATGCCCTTGGGATGCCCCGGTGGTCTGGCGGGGGTTCGCGGCGCTCGGCCGCGAACCCCACGGTCCGAGCGCGCGGGCCCATGGCCATCTGCGCCCGCGCCGCCGCACTGCCGCCGCGCCAGCGCCCCCTAGATCCCCGGAACCACCGCGCGGCGCCAGGTGGTTCGGGGGGGTTGGGTGGGGTCTGGGGTGGTTGGGGGGGTGGTGGTGATGTGGAGTTCTGCGTCCAGGCCCAGGACGGCCGTCGTGGTGGCGCCTGCCTGTTCCAGGATGCCGGCCGGGGCGCCTGCGTAGAGCATCTTCGATTCCGTCCAGGCCGGGGGGCCGCCCAGGTTCGTCGTGCCGACCGCGCCCGTGTCCGCGCGGCCCGACAGGAGGCGGCCCGCGACGCCGACCGCGCCGTAGCCGGCCCGGCCGCCCGCCTCGGAGATGCTGGAGAGTTGGGGTTTGCCGCCGGGGCCTGCCGTGACCAGGGCCGTGCGGACCACGCCCGAGTCGGGGCGGCGGAAGTACAGGCGGATGCCCGCGCCCTCCGGGACCGCGGTGAGCGGGACCGTCGTCGCGGGCAGGCCCGTCGGGAAGGGGCCCTCCAGCGGGGCGCCCGGGGCGGGCTGGATCCAGGCCACGGCCGTCTTGCTGGTGGTGGCGTACACGTGGCGCCGCCCGGCGGCGTCGGTGGCCGTCACCGGGTCGCTCTGCAGGTCCTCGCCGCCCAGCCGCTGCCAGGGGCCGAAGGTGCCGTCGGGCTGCTGGAGGCGGGCGCGCAGGGTGCGGTGGGAGTCGCGTACGTACACCGTCAGGAGCCCGTTGGGTGAGATTGCTGCCGACGGGGTGCTGATCGCGGAGGTGCCGTCCTCGTCGGCCGTCTCCGGGGTGCCGAGCACCTGCCACGGCCCGAACGGGCCGTCGGGGGCGGCCTGGACGGCGTACACCGCCTCGCGCCGGTAGTCGGCGGGCCCGGGGCCGAGCGTGGTGCGGGTGGCCAGGACCGCGATGCGGCCGTCCGGGAAGCGGGCGGTGCTCGCGCCCGGGTCGATGCCGGTGCCGGGCAGCAGGGCGGGGCCGGTCCAGCGGTCCGGGTGGCCCTGGCGGGTCCAGACGGCCATCTGCCCGTCGAGGGCGGCGAAGGCCCACAGCCGGCCGGGCGTGCCGGAGGTCAGCCAGGAGGCGGAGTCGCCGCGGGCGTAGCGCAGGGACTGGGCCCAGTTGCGGCCGGTGGGGCTGCCGGCCACCTTGCGGTCGCCGCAGCCGGAGGGGCTGCCGCAGTAGTTCTCGTGGTCGAGCCAGGCGTACGTCTTGAGGTAGCCGATCTTCGTCTCGGCGGTCTGCGGGTCCAGGGCGTGGGGGAGGGTGCCGTTGTGGTAGCCGAGGTAGTTCTGCACCGCGAACCGCGGCCGGTCGGCGACCCGCTCGGCGTACGCGGCGGTGGCGGCCTGCACGAAGCGGGCGCCGTACATGTGGTCCTGGTGGTCGGTGTACTTGCCGGTGTCCTGGTAGCGGCCCGGGGTCGGGTCCTGCATGCGTATCGTCGTCGGCCGGTACCGGGCCAGGATCCCGGCTATCGCCTGTATGACCTGGTCCTTGGTGTACGTGGGCGGCTGCTTGACCGGGCTGCCGGAGGACAGCTGGGCGCCGAGCGCGGGTATCTTCCCGTTCCACAGGCCGCGCAGGCTGTCCGGGTTCTCCGCGGTCGGGTTGCGGGCCTCGCGCAGCTGGAGCCAGACCAGGTGGACCTCGGGCCGGGCGACCAGCACGTCGAGCTCGGCGGACCCGCCGCCGTCGGTGGGTATGACGGAGCGCTTCCACGGGCTGGTGCGGTCGCCGGTGGCCATCTGGGCGTACGCGGAGCGGATGCCGTTCTGCCGGGCCTCCGCGTAGTGGGCGCGGTCGGCAGGCTGCTCCGGATCGCGGGCGCCGGCGCCGTTGGCCTCGTTGCGGCCGTCGGCCTCGCCGGAGGTGAGGTAGACGGTGGTGAGCGAGGTGCCGGCCGAGAGGGTGCGGCTGAGGTCGGGGTTCATGAAGAACAGGTCGTCGTCGGGGTGGGCGACGACCTGGACGACGGTTCCGGAGGTGACGCTCGCCGGGATGGCCGCGGCCGGGTTCCTGTCCTGGGTGGCCTCGGCCGACGTCTGCTCGCCGGTGGCGACGGCGAGCACGCCGGTGGCTCCGACGGTGAGTACGGGCAGCAGGGCCGCGAGGAGGAAGCGGCGGCGGGCAATCGGCATCGGGTCACGCCTTGGGGTCGTTCCGGGCGGAAAAACCGCTGAGCAGTCAGTGAGAGGCCAAATCGGGGGACTTGGTTCACCGATTTCCTCGATGACTCGTGCTTTCCGAAAGAGACCGGATGTGATTGTGCCGTGTGGGGCTGCGATCGACGGATGCGGGTCGGCATGTGGACGCCCGGCATGTGGACGCCCGGCACGTGGGCGCCCGGCACGTGGACGCCCCCCCGCCGGGCCTCCGCCTACCGTCCCGCGTTGCGCGGGCCCACCGGCTGCCACGGCGCCAGGTACGCGTCCCCCTCGTCCGTCGACGAGGTCACGTACAGCCGCGCGTCGAGCCCCACCACCGCCAGGCTGACCGTGTTCCGGCCGGTCATCGTCGCCGACGGCGCCCCGACGAACATCAGCCCCGACCGCTCCCACGCCCGGCCCTGCCCCAGGTCCGAGCCCAGCTGCCCGCCGGCCGAGCGGCCCGCCAGTACGTGCCCGCTCGCCGCGACCGCGCCGAAGCCCTGGAGCCCGCCCAGGTCGGTCAGGTTGTTCACCTTCGGCCCGCCGTCGCCGCCGGTCACCAGGGCCGTACGGACGTTGCCCGAGCCCGGCTTGCGGAACCACAGCCGCACCCCGCCCTCGCGGCCCTCCGCGGTGATCGGCAGCGTCGTGTCCGGCAGGCCGGTCGGCGCGGCCGGGCCCAGCGGGGCTCCGGGCTTCGGCTGCGCCCAGGCCGTGACCGACTTCGTCGTCGCCGCGAACACCATGCGCCGTCCGGCCCCGTCGGTGGCGGTCGCCGGGGTGCCGTGCAGGTCGCTGCCGCCGTACCGCTCCCACGGGCCCCAACTGCCGTCGGCGCCCGTGCCCGTGCCCGTGCCCGCGCCCTGGACCCGCCCGCGCAGCGTGCCCGCGCCGTCGCGCACGTACGCCGCGAGCCGGCCGGTGCCGTCGGCCGAGACCGCGGGGGCGCTGATGTCGGAGGTCCAGGTGTCGTCCGCCGTCTCCGGCGTGCCCAGGGACTGCCAGTCCCCGAACTCCTTCGCGCCCGGCGCCTTCTGGACCGCGTACACGACCTCGCGCCGGTATTCCGCGGGCCGCGCCCCGAAGGACGTGCGGGTGCCGAAGGCGGCGATCCGGCCGTCGGGGAGGGCGACGGTGGAGATGCCGGGGTCCATGCCGGTGCCGGGGAGCAGATCGGGGCCGCTCCACGGGCCGATCGGGCCTGCGCGGTGCCACAGGGCGACCTGGCCGTCGAGCACCTTGAAGGCCCACAGGCCGTGGTCCTTGTCGGAGGCCAGCCAGGAGGTACCGGTCCCGCGGGCGTAGTTGATGGAGGAGGTCCAGTTGTTGCCGGCCGGGTGGTCGGCGACCTTCAGGTCGCCGCAGCCGGCGCCGCTGCCGCAGTGGTTCTGCTTGTCGCGCCAGGCGTAGATCTCCATGATGTCCAGCTTCCGCTTGGCCTCGTCGGGGTCCAGGGCGCTGGGCAGGGAGCCGTTGAAGTAGCCGACGTAGTTCTGCACGGCGAAGTGCGGGCGGTCCTTGACGTCCTTGGCGTACGCGGCGAGGGCGGCCTGCACGAAGCGGGCGCCGTAGAAGTGGTCCTGGTGGTCGGTGTACCGCTTGGTGTCGGTGAAGCGGCCGGGGGTCGGGTCCTGCGCGCGGACGGTGGTGGGCCGGTACTGCTCCAGGACGCCGACGAGGGTCCGGACGACCTGGTCCTTGGAGTACGAGAACCGCTGCTTGACCGGGCTGCCGGAGGCGAGCGCCGACTCCAGCCGGGCCGTCCGCTCGTTCCACAGGCCGCGCAGGCTGTCGGGCACGTCGTCGTAGACGTTGCCCGCCTCGCGCAGCTGGAGCCAGACGAGGTTGACCTCGGGCTTGGCGGCGAGGACGTCGACCTCGGCCTGGCCGCCGCCCTGGGTGGGGACCGTGGTGCGCTTCCAGGCGCTGGTGCGGTCGCCCGTGGCCATGGCGGCGTAGGCGGCGCGGATGCCGTTCTGGCGGGCCTCGGCGTAGGCGGGCTTGTTGGCCGGGGTGGAGGCCTGCTTGGCCTCGCCCGCGTTGATGCCGTCGGCTTCGCCGGAGGTGAGGTACACGGTGGTGACGGGGTGGCCGGCGGCTATGGAGTACCGCAGGTCCGGGTTCATGAAGTACAGGTCGTCGTCCGGGTGGGCGACGATCTGCAGCACGCGTCCGGGGTCGGGCGCCTCGGCCGGACCGGCGGGACCGGCCGCCGCCGGTTTGGCGGGGGGCTCGGGGCGGGCGGAGAGGCCGCCGAGCACCTCGTTGCCCCGGAGGACGAGCATGCTGCCGGCGGCCACCGCCGCGACGAACCCCACGGCCTTGACGAGCCGCCGCCCGACCCGGCCGCCGGATGCCCGGCGCCCGCCGGAGGCCCGGCGCGCGGCGCGCGGGGCCGCCCCGGCGCCGTCGCCGGCTCCGGCAGCGGTGGTTTCGGGTGCGGTGGCGTTGCCGACGGCCGCCCGACCGCGCGTGCCGCGCCGCCGGCCCGGGGCCGTCTCGACGCCGTCGCCACGGCCCCGCCGCGCGGCGCGGCGGCCGGTGGCGGCCTCCTCGGCCGCGGCTCCGGTTTCGCCCGTACGGCCACGGCGAGCGGTGCGGCGGCCGGCTGCGGACTCCGCTTCGGCCGTACGGGAGTTGGTGCCGACCGGGGGCCGGGCGGCCGGTGCCTCGGTCCGGCCGGTCCGGTCCGCTGCGGCGGTGTCGGTCGTACCCGTACGGGCGCGGCGGGCCGCGGCGCGGCCGGAGCCCGGCCGGTCGGCCGGGGCGGCTGCCGGGTCGGCCGCGCCGGGGTGGCCGGTGTTGCCGTAGCCCTGGTCGTACGGCGCGTCGACGGGAGCGCCGGCCCGGCGCTCCTCCTCGTACGCGGCACCGGCAGGTCCGTGGGCCTCGGACGGGTGGCCCTGCCAGGCGGGTTCGGGCGGGGCGGTGGCGAAGTCGTGGGCGGGGTGCAGGGACTCCGGGTGGCCGTGGGCCGGGTACCGGTGGTCCGGCCACGCGCCGGCGCCCGCGGCCTCCCCACCCGCAGACGGGGTCGGCTGCTGCGTGTGGGGCGGTATGCCCGCGATGCCGAGGACGGGGTGCCCGTACGCCGGCGGGCCGCCCGGACCGGGCGCGGCAACGCCCGGCAGCCCGGGGTACGGGTACGGGTGCGCGGCCTGGGGCGCGTACCCCGGGTCGGGGTGGCCGATCGGGGACGGGGCCGGCTGCTGTGCGTGCGGCGGCATGCCCCCGACCGCCGGCGACATGACCGGACCGGGGTGCCCCGTCGGCGCCGGGTACGCGTGCGCGTCCGGGGGCAAGTCCGGGTACGGGTAGGGGTCCGGGCCCGGTTGCGGGGCCTGGGGCGCGTACCCGGCGTCGGGGTGCCCGTACCACCCCGCGGCCTGCGGATCGGCATGCCAGGGCCCCGTGCCGGGGTGTCCGTCGGGCATGTGGGTCCTCGTGGCCGGGTCAGCAGGCAGGGCGGGCAGGGCGGGCAGGCAGGCGCGGCCCCCGGTGTCGGAGGGCGGCCGAAGGGGGTCAGGCTTCAGGCAAGCAAGTAGATAATCCGACAATCCGCCTCATGGTACGTGCAGGGACACACCGTGAGTCGAACGCCTGCTCCGGCTAGGCTCGACACCAGCAACGGCATCAACAGCGGCATCAACAGCGGCAACGACAGCGGCAACGACAGCGGCAACAGCGCAGACGTACGTACGCAGGAGGCGGCGGGTGACCACCCCGGGACGCAGGAGCAGTACCTTCATGAGGCTGCTGCGCAGCGGCTTCACCGACCCCTCGGCCGCCGCCCGGCTGCTCGACTCCGCTGCGCTGGCCGGCGTCCGCACCGACCCCGTCCTCCTCGACGCCCTCGGCGCCACCGCCGACCCCGACCTGGCCCTGCGCGGCTTGGTCCGCCTCGCCGAGGCCCAGTCGGCCGAGGAGCGCCCCGTCCTCCTCGACACCCTCGTCAGCGCCAAACCCCTGCGCGACCGCCTCCTCGGCGTGCTCGGCGCCTCCGAGGCCCTCGCCGACCACCTCGCCCGCCACCCCCGCGACTGGCACGCCCTCGTCACCTACGAGGCCGCCGACCTGCACCCCGGCCTCGCCGAGTTCGAGCAGGGCCTCGCCCAGGCCCACGACCCCGTCGCGCTGCGCGTGGCGTACCGCCGCTGCCTGCTCTCCATCGCCGCCCGCGACGTCTGCGGCACCATCGACGTCGCTCAGACCGCCGCCGAGCTCGCCGACCTCGCCACCGCCACCCTGCGCGCCGCCCTGCGCATCGCGGGCTCCGCCGCCCCCGAGGACGCGGCGCAGTGCCGCCTCGCCGTCATCGCCATGGGCAAGTGCGGCGGCAACGAACTGAATTACGTCTCCGACGTCGACGTCATCTTCGTCGGGGACGCCGCCAACGGCGCCGACGAGTCCAAGGCCCTGCAGGCCGCCACCCGCCTCGCCAGCCACCTCATGCGGATCTGCTCCGAGACCACTGTCGAGGGCACCATCTGGCCCGTCGACGCCAACCTCCGCCCCGAGGGCCGCAACGGCCCCTTGGTCCGCACCCTCGCCTCCCATCTCGCGTACTACCAACGCTGGGCCAAGACCTGGGAGTTCCAGGCCCTGCTCAAGGCCCGCGCTGTGGCCGGCGATCCGGAGCTCGGCGCCCAGTACATCGACGCCATAACTCCGCTCGTCTGGCAGGCCGCCGAGCGCGAGAACTTCGTCGCCGACGTCCAGCAGATGCGCCGCCGCGTCGTCGACAACATCCCCGCCTCCCAGGTCGACCGCGAGCTGAAGCTCGGCCCCGGCGGCCTGCGCGACGTCGAGTTCGCCGTGCAGCTGCTCCAGCTCGTCCACGGCCGCAGCGACCCCGCCCTGCACTCCGGCACCACCCTCGACGCCCTGCACGCCCTCGCCGCCGGCGGCTACGTCGGGCGCGCCGACGCCGCCCAGCTGAACGACGCGTACCGCTTCCTGCGCGCCATGGAGCACCGCATCCAGCTCTACCGGCTCCGGCGCACCCACCTCGTCCCCGAGGACGAGGCCGACCTGCGCCGCCTCGGCCGCTCCCTCGGCCTGCGCACCGAGCCCGTCGCCGAGCTCAACAAGGCCTGGCGCCGCCACGCCACCGTGGTCCGCCGCCTCCACGAGAAGCTCTTCTACCGGCCGCTCCTCGACGCCGTCGCCCAGCTCGCCCCCGGCGAGACCCGGCTCTCGCCGCAGGCCGCCGGCCAGCGCCTCGAAGCCCTCGGGTACGCCGACCCGGCCTCCGCCCTGCGCCACCTGGAGGCCCTCGCCTCCGGCGTCACCCGCAAGGCCGCCATCCAGCGCACCCTCCTGCCCGTGATGCTGGGCTGGTTCGCCGACTCCGCCGACCCGGACGCCGGCCTGCTGAACTTCCGCAAGGTCTCCGACGCCCTCGGCAAGACCCCGTGGTACCTGCGACTCCTGCGCGACGAGGGCGCCGCCGCCGAGAACCTGGCCCGCGTCCTGTCCGCCGGCCGCCTCGCCCCCGACCTGCTGATGCGCGCCCCCGAGGCCGTCGCCCTCCTCGGCGACCCCGAGGGCCTGCAGTCCCGTACGCACGAGGCCCTCGAACAGGAGGTGCTGGCCGCCGTCGGCCGCGCCGACAGCGCCGAGGCCGCGGTCGCCGCCGCCCGCGGGGTCCGCCGGCGCGAGCTCTTCCGCACCGCCGCCGCCGACATCATCGCCTCGTACGGTACGGAGGACAGCCCCGCCGAGGAGGACCGCGGCGCCCTCGTCGACCGCGTCGGCAACGCCGTCTCCGACCTGACCGCCGCCACCGTCGCCGGCGCCCTGCGCGCCGCCGTCGGCGCCGAGTGGGGCGAGACCCTGCCCACCCGCTTCGCGATCATCGGCGTCGGCCGCTTCGGCGGGCACGAGCTCGGCTACGGCTCCGACGCCGACGTCCTGTTCGTCCACGAGCCCCGCGAGGGCGTCGACGAGCAGGAGGCCGCGAAGGCCGCCCAGGCCGTCATCGCCGAGATGCGCCGCCTGCTCCAGCTCCCCACCGCCGACCCGCCGCTGCTCATCGACGCCGACCTGCGCCCCGAGGGCCGCTCAGGCCCCCTGGTGCGCACCCTCTCCTCCTACGCCGCCTACTACCGCCGCTGGTCCCTGACCTGGGAGAGCCAGGCCCTGCTGCGCGCCGAGCCCGTCGCCGGCGACCCGGACCTCGGCCGCCGCTTCATCGAGCTGGTCGACCCCCTGCGCTACCCGTCCGAGGGCCTCGGCGACGACGCGGTCCGCGAGATCCGCCGCCTGAAGGCGCGCATGGAGTCGGAGCGGCTGCCGCGCGGCGCCGACCCGACCCTGCACACCAAGCTGGGCCGCGGCGGACTCAGCGACGTCGAGTGGACCGTCCAGCTGATCCAGATGCGCCACGCCTGGGCCGAGCCGGGCCTGCGCACCACCCGCACCCGCGAGGCCCTGGCCGCCGCCCACGCCGCCGGTCTGATCCCCACCGAGGAGGCCCAGATCCTCGACGAGGCCTGGGTCCTGGCGACCCGGGTCCGCAACGCGGTCATGCTGGTCCGCGGCCGGGCCGGCGACACCTTCCCCTCGGAGGCCCGCGAACTGGGCGCCGTGGGCCGCTACCTCGGCTACGCGGAGGGCACGGTCGGCGAACTCCTGGACGACTACCGCCGCACCACCCGCCGCGCCCGAGCCGTCGTCGACGACCTCTTCTACGCCGGCTAGCGCTCTGACCGGGAAGGTTCGCCGGGCTCCTCGTGTGCTGGTCGGCCGTGCTTTGCGGTCAGAGCGCTAGGGGAGCTTGGCCGCCAGGATGTCGACCGGGAGGATCTCGGGGGACTCGGCGAGGAGCTTCGGGGCGTTCTCCATGAGGGCCGCGGCGATCCGGCCCTGGAGGTGGGCGGTGCGGGCCTCGTCGCCGCCGAAGGCGTCGAAGATGCCGAAGGTGGTCGGGCCGAGGCGCAGGGCGAACCAGACGGTGGTCCCGGTCTCCTGCTGGGCCAGGGTGAGGGCGCCGGTGAGGAGCTCCTCGACGTCTCCGGCGTGCTCCGGCTTGGCCTCGATGCGGGCGAGCAGGCCGACGCGGGTGGTCTGGGGGACGAAAGCGCTGGTCATGTGAGGTTCTCCTTCTGCGGTGAGATACCGCGCTGGGTGATGTCCTCACCGTATGGGCGCCTCCGTGGCCGCCGTCAGAGGCGGATCCGCCGGATGTTTTACCGTTTCCGACATGCGGATATCGGTGCTGGTGATGGATGGACTCTTCGACTCCGGGCTGGCGGCGGTCCTCGACGTCCTCCAGATGGCCAACGAGCTGCGGGAAGAGCTGCCCCATCCCCCGCCGCGCTGGGAAGCGACCCGGGTCAGCGGGCGCGGGGCGGTGCGTACCGCCTCCGGGCATGTGATCGAAGCCGTCGCCGTCGAGGACGCCCCGCGGCCCGACCTCCTCCTCGTACCGGGCGCCGGACCCAAGCAGCCCGAGCCGCTGCTGGACTGGGTGGCCGCACCGGAACGCCAGCCGGAACGGGAGGCCTTGCGCCAGGCCCGCGCCGACGGCGTGCCGCTGGCCGCGGCCTGCACGAGCACGTTCCTGCTCGCCGAGGCCGGGGTCCTGGACGGTCTCCGCGCCACCACCAGCTGGTGGCTGGCGCCGGCCTTCCGGCAGGCCTACCCCGAAGTGGCCCTGGACGAGAGCAACATGCTGGCCCACGCCGAGGGGGTCACCACCGCCGGAGCGGCCATGGCACACCTCGACCTCGCACTCGCCCTCGTACGGGAGGCGAGCCCCGTCCTCGCGGAACTCACGGCCCGCTACCTGGTGGTCGACGACCGTCCCACGCAGGCCGGTTACGCGATCCCGAGCCACCTCGCCCGCACGGACCCCACGGTCGGCGCCTTCGAGCGCTGGGTGCGGGAGCACATCGACCGGCCGCTGCGGATGGCCGATGCGGTCCGGGCGGTCGGCGTGAGCGAGCGGACCCTCCAGCGGGCCGTGGACAAGGTGCTGGGCGTCTCACCCCTGCGGTTCGCCCAGACCATCCGCCTGGAACAGGCCGCCCACCTGCTGCGCACCACCGACCTCCCCACCGAGGCCGTCGCCTCCCGCGTCGGCTACGAGAACGCCTCCACCCTCAGCAGCCTCCTGCGCGAACGCCTCGGCACCACGCCGGGCCGGCTCCGCAGCCAGTCGGCCCGACCGGTGGAGCCGCCCAGTGACGTTTCCCGGTGAATCGCGCTGCACCGTGCGGATGAGTGCGGACGATCGTCCCCCCCCCCGTCCGAAGCGCGACGTCGTATTACCGCCAGCGTTGGCGTCCCGCTCACGAGAGAGTCGGCGGCGGTCCGTGTTCTTCCTGATCGCGGACCTGTCCGTCCGGCACTCCGCGAAAGGCACCGCGCATGCACGTCGTCCCCGGCCTCAAGGTCTTGTACTTCGGAACTCCGGTGGTGCTGATCAGCTCACTGAACGAGGACGGCAGGGCGAACCTCGCGCCGATGTCCTCGGCATGGTGGCTCGGCCAGTCCTGCATGCTCGGTCTCGGCAACAACGCCCAGACCACCGCGAACCTGCTCCGGGAAGGCGAGTGCGTGCTCAACCTGCCCTCGTCCGCGATGGTCGACACCGTCGACCGGATCGCGCTCACCACCGGAAAGCCGGCCATGCCGCCCTACAAGGCGAAGCAGGGCTACCGGTACGAGCCGGACAAGTTCGCGACCGCGCAGCTGACCGAGCAGGCATCGGACCTGGTCCGGGCCCCCAGGGTTGCGGAATGCCCGGTCCAGCTGGAATGCAGGGTCGTCTCGGCCCATCCCTTCGGCGGTCCCGAACCGCACGCCACCGCCTTCGAGGTCGAGGTCCTCCGCGCTCATGTCGAGGAAGACCTGGTCATCCCGGGGACGCACCACGTGGACCCGCTCGGCTGGGACCCGCTGATCATGAAGTTCTGCGAGTTCTTCGGCGGGGGACGCAACGTGCACCCGTCGAGACTCGCCGAGGGCTGGAACATGCCTCACCAGCTCCCGTCGGCGAACGTCTGAGCAGGCCTCCGGCGGCCCCGCCGTCAGGTGCGGGAGACCGTGCCGCAGCCTTCGTCGTCCTGGCGGCTGATGTCCTTGCTGCGGTCGTACGGGTCCGTCGTCGGGCCGCTCGGGGCTTCTCCCGCGGGCCGGGCGTCGCTGGGGAAGGACGGGTGCAGGAATCCGTCGTGGACGCCGCACGCCGAGTTGCCTATGTCGTTCGGGTAGTCGACCACCGCCAGGGTGCCCGCGGTCACCGCGTACCGCTGCGGGTCGTCCAGGGCCACGGTGAGCTGGCGGCGGACCACGGTGCGGGCGACCTCGTCCGACCCCGCCTTCGCCCGCACCAGCGGGTACACGAAGGTGTAGTCGGCCTTGACCAGCACCTCACCGGGCCGCTGCCCGGCCTCGAAGGTCATCCGTCCGCGCGTCTTGACGACGCTGCCCGCCAGCCGGACCTCCGCCGGGTTGAAGCGGGTGAACATCCATACGGGGTCCTGGTCCTTGCCGGGCGCCTCCAGGCCCTTCACCAGCATCCCGTACACGCTCTCCTGGCGCGGTTCCAGCAGCTTCACCGCCGCGTCGGGCCGGCCGCCGCCCAGCGTGGCGGGGTCCAGGTTGGACAGCACCAGCAGCTGCTTGGTCCGCTTCAGCCCCTCCGCGACCTGCTCGGCCGTGAGCCCGCCGACGGCCTTCGCCTCGGGCAGCTCGATGGCGGCCTCGCCTTCCGCCCACTGGACGGCGGGGGAGCCCCGGAACGGCTCCTTCAGCGTGGGACGGTCGGGGTACTGCCCGGTCGGCGGCGCTGTCGGGCGTACCGACTCCGCCGCCAGCGGCTGCCGGCTCTTCGCGTCCTGGTCGGCCTTGCCCGTCAGCCGGTCGATGAGCAGCGACGGCCGCAGGACCACGAGGGCCAGTCCGGCGATCAGCACGACGGCGAGGGCCGGCTTGAGCCGACCGCGCCTTCTGCGGCCCTGCATGTCCTGCCAGGCCGGACCGGTCCGCCACCCGGGCGGCTCGTTCCGCTCGGGCTGGGCCTTCCGCCGGAACCACTTCCCGCGCCCGGCGGCCGCGGCCCGCTCGGCATCCTCCTGCCGCAGCCGCTCGGTCACCATCCGCGCCCGCGCGGACGGCTCCTTGGGCCCTTGCCCGGGCTCCTCCTCGGCCCGCCGCACGAACTCGGCCCACTCCTCGTCGCTGACGGACGGCCGCTCGCCACTCGCTCCCACTGCTACTGCCTGCCCTCAACCCTTGTCTGTCATGATCATGCGCCCAGAGCATCTCACGCCGCCTGCGTCGACTGATCGGCTCAGGCGACTGCGGGGGTGGAGCAGGCTGCGCAGTTGCCCGGCGTGGGGGAGCGGAAGGCCACGCGGTCGCAGGTCTGGCAGGTCTGGATCGGGTGGACCTCGCGCTCCCGGCGGTACGGGCCCGGGGGCGTCGGGCGGTCCGGCAGGCGGGGCGGGATCAGCTCGCGCAGGCGGTGCGCCAGCAGGGCGTACGGGGAGTGGATCGGGGCCAGGGGCAGGCCGCCGGTCAGGGTCGCGCTCACCGCGCTCGGCCGCAGCCCGCGCTCCAGCCAGGCCGCCACGGCCGGGGCCAGGCGGGCCACGTCGCGCTCCGAGAGCACCAGGCGGGGATCCCGCAGCCGCAGCCGGGCCAGCAGGGTTGCCGCCTCGGCGTGTACCTGGGGGGAGGCGGCCGCTGTCGGCTCCGGTAGCGGTCCCGGATCCGGCTCGGCGGGCGGTGGCTGTTGCTCGGGGCGGCTGCGCTTCGGGGCCGGGGGCTCCGGCGGCGGCTCGTCGCCGTCTGCCTCCGCCTTCAGGGCGGGCGGGTTGTTGTACGACACCGTGCACGTCACGACGCGGCCCGACGGCAGCCGCTCCTGGAAGCGGGCCAGGTAGCCGTGTTCCTCCAGCTCGCGCAGGGCGGCGGCGATCCGGACCTCGCCCTCCGGGAAGCGTTCGGCCAGGGCCTTGATGGTCACCTTGGCGCCGGCCGGGAGCGACTGGATGTGCGTGGCCAGCCCGATCGCCGTGATGCTCAACTCGCGGTGCTGGGCGAGGTGGTTGCCGATCTTGACGTACCGCGAACGGTGATCGCGGTTGATGTGCCGGATGCCGGACGAGACGCGCATGGGCGCGCTAAGCTGCTGGTCAGCCATGGGGAAGTGGGGTTTCTTCCGTGTGGTCAGGCCCTCGTTCGGGATGCCAGTCCCGGCCGAGGGCCGATTGCGTTTTTGGGGTTGTTGAGGTGAGGGTGCCGCCTGAATCGGCATTCACGCCAGTCCTGTTGGGCGCTTTCACCCGACCGAGTGAGAGGGGGAGGGGGGAGGTTGGGAAAGGTCATTTCCCCCGGTTGTTTACTCCTTGGCGTCGTGCGCTACCGGTTCCCGCTCCACCGGGACGTGAAAACCTCGATCCGGTGAAAGGGGAATCGGCAGATCCATTTCCGCCCACACCGTTTTGAGGGGAACCGGGCCGTGATCCATACCCCAGCGGGCGGAGAGGGCGGACACCAGGAGCAGCCCCCGTCCCGACTCGGCGTCCAGGCCGGGCGCTTGGGCCTCCGGCACCGCCTCGGCGCGGGTGTCCGACACCTCGATACGGAGCGTAGGACCGGGCCGGATGCCCAGCCGGAGCCGGAAGCCGCGGCCCGGCACCCTCCCGTGCGTCACCGCGTTCGCGGCGAGCTCGGCCACGACCTGCGCGGCGTCCTCGAACGGAAGTCGGTGTTCCGTGAGTTGGGACACCGTGAGGGCGCGTGCGGCCCGAGCGCCGCGCGGGGTCGCGGGGAGGGTGGCGACGAGGGAGATTTCCTGATTCACGTGACTCAGCGTGGCCGCCCGTGCGTAACCTGAACAGATCTGAGGCCGCTGTGTACAGCGGCTGTCCAGGACTGTCCAGTCCTGTCCCACCGGTCCTTGGGAGGTGGCCGTGAGTGCAGATGATGCGGACGAGTCGAGCTGGGAACTCGATCCGGAGGAGGAAACTGGGGCGGTAATCGCTGCTGTGGGGCGTCAGTTAAAGATGTGGCGGGAGGCAGCAGGCCTTGACCGTGCACAGTTCGGTAAGCGGATGGGGTACGGCTCGAACCTGATCTACAAGATCGAACGGGGTGCCCGTATTCCCCGCCCCGAGTTTTTGGACAAGGCGGACGAGGTGTTGGGGGCGGGTGGGAAAATTGCCGCAATGAAAGCGGACATCGATAGGCTCGCTATCCCAAGAATGTCCGAGATCTGGCCAAGTTGGAGTCCCAGTCGTTTGAGATCGGCTGGTACGACAACATTGTGGTGCCCGGCCTACTCCAGATCGAGGAGTACGCACGCGCCCTCTACGCACTGCGTAGGCCCGCGTACTCAGAGGATCAGCTTGCACGACTGGTCGCAGCGCGGTTGGCGCGTCAGGGTGTCGTTCACCAGCATGCGGCACCGCTTCTGACAAGCGTCCTGGAAGAGGCGGTGCTTCGGCGACCAGTCGGGGGCAAGATGGTGTTGCGCCGCCAGCTCGAACATCTGCTGGAGGTTGGCAGCTTGCGGCATGTCGAGATCCAGGTGATGCCTACTGCCGTCGAGGAGCACGCCGGCCTCGCCGGGTCGCTCACGGTCATGCGGCTTAAGGACGGAACCACGGTGGGACACAACGAAGTTCAGCTGGTCAGCCGCTTGATCACCGAGCCCAAGGAGGTCCAGATTCTGGACATGCGCTATGGCATGATCCGAGCACAGGCTCTGACGCCTCGCGAATCACTGACATTCATCGAGAAGGTACTGGGGGAGACATGAGCATCAAGCCGTCAGCCGACGCCCTCTCTGCGCTGGCGTGGGTCAAGAGCAGCTACAGCACCAACGATGGGCCTAACTGCGTCGAGGTCGCCCACCTGCCCGGCACGGTCCTGGTCCGGGACTCGAAGATCGCCGACGGGGACCGGCTGGCGCTGAGCCCCGCCGCCTGGGCCGGTTTCGTGGCCCACGCGGCCGCCTAGGGCTCCATGCCTGGATGGATGGACTTGGCGTACACCACGGCCGGCGGTGTCGTCGGCGCGGCGGTGACCAACTACCTCTCCAAGAACCAGGAACGCCGGCAGCTGCGAGCAGCGGTCATGCAACAGCTCCTCCGCGTCGCAGCGGTGCGCGACAGGGTGTGCGACATCGTGCCGAGCGGGCGGAGGAGTCCGTCGCCGCACTTGGTCGGGGCTCGGCCGCTCGCCACGGCACGTTTCGGCGTCACGGCGGTCCTGGAGGACGGCAGTGACGCCGAGCATGCCCAGCGGGAGGCGATCTCGGACCTTGTGGTGGCTGCGCTCTCGGCCGGCATACCCCGCAGGGTCCTGGACTTTGCCGGAGGCAGCGAGGAGCGGGCCCTGCAGTGCGAGGTCATCAGGGTCGTCGATCTCCGCCTGGGCGGTGTCCTGGGTGAGTCGCTCGAAGAACTCACGACGCAGTGCGAGGAATATCGGCAGGCGACGGCGCAACACCTGCTCCGGGCGCTGTGGCACCCGTGGCGGACGCGGTTGCGGATGCGCAAACACCTTCGCGTGTTGCGTCAGGACGCCGCCGCACTCCATCGCAGACAAGAAGCGGCGATGTCCGTCCTGGCCCAGCCGGAGCACATCGATGCCCTCACCGGGCGACCGGGGGATATCGGCTCGACCGGGGCGCCGGGCGCTGGTTGACTGCCGGGATGAGCGCTGCACTGCCCGAGGGCTACGAGATCTCCGCCGACCCCGCCCGGCTCGACGTCGCACGGATCCACCGGTGGCTGTCCGAGGACGCGTACTGGGCCCTCGGGCGCAGTCGGCAGAAGCAGGAGGAGGCGATCGGCGGGTCGCTGAACTTCGGGGTGTACGAGCAGGTGTCGGGGGCGCAGGTGGCCTATGCCCGGGTCGTCACCGACCGGGCCACCTTCGCGTGGCTCTGCGACGTCTACGTGGATCCCGGGGTCCGCGGCAAGGGGCTGGGCGGGGCGCTCGTCGCCGCGGTGAAGGAGCACCTGGAGCCGTACGGGCTGCGCCGGATCCTGCTCGCCACCGCCGACGCCCACGAGGTCTACGCCCGGGCGGGCTTCGAGCCGCTGGCCACGCCGGGGAAGTGGATGGCCTTCGGGCAGCAGTGAAAACGAACGAACGCTACGCGCGCGTGCGGAAGCGGTTCAGCATGGCCGCGGTCGCGGGGTGGGGGCCCGTGGCCAGCGGGTGGCGCGGGAGCCGGTGCGGCAGGGAGCCGTACCAGGCGCGGCTGACGCTGTATCCGAAGGCCAGGCAGAGCATGCCGCCGGCGGCGTCCAGCCAGAAGTGGTTGGCGGTGGAGACGATGACGACCAGCGTGGCCGTCGGGTAGAGCAGGCCCAGGATCCGCGCCCACGGGGCCCGCGCCACCGCGTACATGGTCAGCCCGCACCAGAGCGACCACCCTATGTGCATCGAGGGCATGGCGGCGTACTGGTTCGACATGTGCTTGAGGTTGCCCGAGGCCATCGAGCCCCAGGTGTGGTGGACGAGCACGGTGTCGACGAAGCCGCCGCCGTTCATCAGCCGCGGCGGGGCCAGCGGGAAGAGGTAGTAGCCGACCAGCGCCACGCCCGTGGTGGCGAAGAGGACGAGTCGGGCGGCGGCGTACCGCCCCGGATGGAAGCGGTAGATCCAGGCCAGCACGCCGAGGGTGACCACGAAGTGGAGCGTGGCGTAGTAGTAGTTCATACCGACGATCAGCCACGTCACCGAGTTCACGGCGTGGTTGACGGTCTTCTCGACGGCGATGCCCAGGCTGTGCTCCAGCCCCCACAGCCAGTCGGCGTTCGCGAGCGCCGCGGCCTTCTGCTCGGGCACGGCGTTGCGGATGAGCGAGTACGTCCAGTAGCTGACGCCGATGAGCAGGACCTCGAACCAGATCCGCGGCCGGCGCGGGGCCCGCAGACGGGTGAGCAGCGCGGCCCGGGCCTCCGGACGGGGCTCGCCGTCGATCACAACGGGTGACGAGACGTCCGTCCGGGTTTCCAGTGTCTTCACGCTCGCTTCACCCATGGGAAAAGAGTCTGCCAGATGGCTCCCTGCCTTCGATCATCCCTCGGGACGGTCTTGGCCGCAGCCGCTCAGCCTTGCGGACGAGCCGGTCCCCGACGCTGCCCGGGGCCGGACGCGGTGGACCCGCGGACGACCAGCTCGGGCAGGAAGACGAACTCGCTGTGCGGGGCCGGGGTGCCGCCGATCTCCTCCAGCAGCGTACGGACCGCGGCCTGCCCCATGGCCTGCACGGGCTGGCGGATCGTGGTCAGCGGCGGGTCGGTGAACGCTATCAGCGGGGAGTCGTCGAAGCCCACCACCGAGACGTCCTGCGGCACCCGCAGCCCCCGCTGGCGGGCCGCCCGGATCGCGCCGAGCGCCATCATGTCGCTGGCGCACACGATCGCCGTGCAGCCGCGCTCGATCAGGGCTGCACCGGCCGCCTGCCCGCCCTCGAGCGTGTAAAGGGAGTGCTGGACGAGTTCCTCGACCGCGGCCTCGTCGAGGCCGAGCCGCTCCTTCATCCCGAGCCGGAAGCCCTCGATCTTGCGCAGCACCGGCACGAACCGCTTCGGGCCGACGGCGAGCCCGATGCGGGTGTGGCCGAGGGCGGCGAGGTGGGTCACGGCGAGCTGCATGGCCGCCCGGTCGTCGGGGGAGACGAACGGGGCCTGCACCTTGTCGGAGAAGCCGTTGATGAGGACGTACGGGACGCCCTGCGCCCGCAGTTGGTCATAGCGGCCCATGTCGGCCGTGGTGTCCGCGTGCAGGCCGGAGACGAAGATGATCCCGGAGACCCCGCGGTCGACGAGCATCTCGGTCAGCTCGTCCTCGGTGGACCCGCCGGGGGTCTGGGTGGCCAGCACCGGCGTGTACCCCTGGCGCGTCAGCGCCTGGCCGATGACCTGGGCGAGCGCCGGGAAGATGGGATTGTCCAGTTCGGGGGTTATCAGCCCGACCAGGCCCGCGCTGCGCTGGCGCAGCTTCACGGGCCGCTCGTAGCCGAGGACGTCGAGCGCGGCCAGCACGGATTCGCGGGTGCCTGCGGCCACACCGGGCTTGCCGTTGAGCACGCGGCTGACTGTGGCTTCGCTGACCCCCGCCTGGGCTGCGATGTCGGCAAGCCGTGCGGTCACGGGATTGGACTGTACCGGTCGCACGCTACAAAGCCCACCACGTGCACGAATCCGGGGGCAGACGGACCGTCCTGCCGTCCGTCTCGACCGGCGCGCTGGACAGCACCGGCCGCCCCGGCGAGGCCAGCTCCAGGGCCTGCGGCCGGCTGTTGAGGGTGCACGCGAAACCGGGCCGGGTGAACAGCAGCACCCCCTCGGGGGCCGGCAGCCAGGCCAGCGGGCCCGCGTCCGGCGAGCCCAGCCCCGGCAGCGCCCGGCGCAGCTCCAGGGCGGCCCGGTACAGCTCCAGCGTGGAGTGCGGGTCGCCGGTCTGGGCGGCCACGCTCAGCGGCGCCCAGTCCCGGGGCTGCGGCAGCCAGCTCCCGGCCGGGCCGAACCCGTACGGCGGCTCCTCGCCGGACCACGGCAGCGGGATCCGGCAGCCGTCGCGCAGCCCGTCCTGCCCGGCGGTGCGGCGGAAGGCGGGATCCCGGCGGACCTCGTCCGGGAGGTCGCAGACCTCGGGCAGCCCGAGCTCCTCGCCCTGGTAGAGGTACGCCGACCCCGGCAGCGCCAGCATCAGCAGCGCGGCCGCCCGCCCCCGGGCCAGGCCCTGCGCTCCGCCCCCGTACCGGCTGACGTGCCGCACGACGTCGTGGTTGGACAGCACCCAGGTGGTGGGGGCGCCGACGGCGGTGGTCGCGGCGAGCGACTCGTCGATCACGGTGCGCATCTCGGCCGCGTCCCAGGGGCAGTTCAGGAACCGGAAGTTGAACGCCTGGTGCATCTCGTCGGGGCGGACGTACAGGGCGAGCCGCTCGGAGGTCGGCGCCCAGGCCTCCGCGACGCCGATGCGCGCACCGGCGTACGAGTCCAGGAGCCGCCGCCAGGAGCGGTGGATGGCGTGGACGCCGTCCTGGTCGAAGAAGGGCAGGGGCTCGGTGCCGATCAGGGTGGCCTGGGCGCCGCGGCCGATGTCGGGCAGGCCGGGGGCCTTCACCATGCCGTGGGCGACGTCGATGCGGAAGCCGTCGACGCCGAGGTCGAGCCAGAAGCGCAGGACGGAGGAGAACTCCTCGGCGACCTCGGGGTGCTCCCAGTCCAGGTCGGGCTGCTGGGGGGCGAACAGGTGCAGGTACCACTCGCCGTCGGGGGCCTGCGTCCAGGCGGGCCCGCCGAAGACGGACTCCCAGTCGTTGGGCGGCAGCGCACCGCCGGGGCCGCGGCCGGGCCGGAAGTGGTAGCGGGCCCGGGCGGCGCTCCCCGGGCCGGCGGCGAGGGCCTCGCGGAACCAGGGGTGCCGGTCGGAGGTGTGGTTGGGGACGACGTCGACGATGATCCGCAGGCCCAGCGCGTGGGCGGCCCGCACCAGGTCGTCGGCGTCGGAGAGGTCCCCGAAGAGGGGGTCGACGGCCCGGTAGTCCGCGACGTCGTAGCCGCCGTCGGCCTGGGGGGAGACGTAGAAGGGGGTCAGCCACACGGCGTCGACCCCGAGCCGGGCCAGGTGCGGCAGTCGGGAGCGGACCCCGCGCAGGTCGCCGATGCCGTCCCCGTCGCTGTCCGCGAAGGAGCGGACGTACACCTGGTAGATGACTGCATCGCGCCACCAGCCGCCGCTTTCGGCGGTCTTGCTGGAAGCGCTTGCAAGCCGGGATGCGGTCAGCTCATGGGTCATAACGGGCTCAACGCCTGCATACGGCCCGTGGTTGCGGGCCTGACGCCCCGAAGGAAGTTCGAACGACCAGCAAGCTGCGGCAACCGTCAGGACACACGGATGTAACGATCACCCGACCTTGCAGAAAATTGCCGCAAGCTCTTTCGGTCGGCTTTCAGTCTTGTTACGTTCCCTGCAACTCGGGACCGCGAGGGCGCGGCCGGGATCATCGAAGGAGTTCATATGCGGCGTGGCATAGCGGCCACCGCGCTGGTCGCGACCCTGGCGCTCGCGGCGACGGCTTGCGGCGGTGACACCAAGGACGACGGCGAGACCAAGGCCGGCGGGGAGCTCTCCGGCACGGTCACGTGGTGGGACACCTCCAACGATGCCGAGAAGGCCAGCTTCCAGAAGATCGCGGAGGCCTTCACCGCGAAGCACCCGAAGGTGACCGTCAAGTACGTCAACGTCCCGTACGGCGACGCGCAGAACAAGGTCAAGAACGCCTTCAGCAGCGGTGCCGAAGCCCCCGACGTGATCCGCGCCGACGTCGGCTGGGTCGCCGACTTCGCCTCGCTCGGCTACCTGGACCAGGTCCCGGCCGAGACCGCGAAGAAGGTCGACGCCGAGTTCCTGCCGCAGGCCGCGGCCAGCGGCAAGTACGAGGGCAAGACCTACGCCGTCCCGCAGGTCATCGACACCCTCGGCCTCTTCTACAACAAGAAGATGCTCGCCGACGCCGGCGTCCAGCCCCCCACCAGCCTGGAGGAGCTGAAGGCGGCCAGCGCCAAGATCAAGGAGAAGACCGGCAAGACCGGCCTGTACCTCCGCGGCGACGACTCCTACTGGTTCCTGCCGATGATCTACGGCGAGGGCGGCGACCTCGTCGACGCCAAGAACAAGACCGTCACGGTCGACGGCCCGGCCGGCGTGAAGGCCTTCAAGGCCGCCCGCGACCTGGTCACCTCCGGTGCAGCCATCACCAACTCCACCGACGGCTACCAGAACATGCAGACCGCCTTCAAGACCGGCCAGGTCGCCATGATGATCAACGGCCCCTGGGCGATCAAGGACACCTACGCCGGCGAGCAGTTCACGGACAAGGCCAACCTGGGCATCGCCCCGGTCCCGGCCGGCTCGGTCAAGGCGGGCGGCCCGCAGGGCGGCCACGACCTCGCCGTCTACGCCGGTTCGAAGAACCGCGCCGCCGCGCACGCCTTCGTCGAGTACCTGACCTCGCAGGAGGTCCAGGTCCAGTCCGCCAAGGAGCTCAGCCTGCTCCCGACCCGGACCGCCGCCTACGAGCAGGCCGACGTCAAGTCCAACGAGATGGTCCAGTTCTTCAAGCCGGCCGTCGACAAGGCCGTCCAGCGCGCCTGGATCCCGGAGAACGGCGCCCTCTTCGAGCCGCTGAAGCTCGAGTACGCCAAGGCCGTCACCGGGGCCTCGAGCCCCGAGGACGCGGCCAAGGCCGCCGGCACCGAGTTCCGCAAGATCCTCAAGGGCTGGAAGTAACGAAAACCATGGCTGCTCACACCAGCCAGTCGGTGGCGAAGGCCGCGGGCGACGACACGGACGTCGCCCGCGGCCGGAGCCGCAGGACTGACAGCGGGAAGCGCGTCGGCAACCGCGGCGGGCTCAAGCGGGCATTCGCCACGCACTGGTACGCCTGGGCCATGGTCGCCCCGGTCGTCCTCGTCCTCGGCATCATCATCGGCTGGCCGCTCTTCCGCGGCATCTACCTGTCGCTGACCGACGCCAACGAGCGCAACGTGGCCCGTACGATCGGCGCCAACCACATCGACGCCACGTACGAGTTCGTCGGACTCGACAACTACGCGGCGGTGCTCAGCGACCCGGTGTTCCTGCAGCGGCTGGTGTGGACGGTGGTATGGACCATCGCGTGCGTGTCCATCACCTTCACGCTCGGCCTGGTCCTGGCCAACATGCTCAACCGGGAGTTCAAGGGCCGTGCCGCCTACCGGATGGCGCTCATCCTGCCCTGGGCCGTCCCCGGCTTCGTCTCCGTCTTCGCCTGGCGGTTCCTGTTCAACCGCGACAACGGCATCCTGAACAAGGTCCTCGAAGGCGGCGGCATCTCGGCCATCCCGTGGCTCGACGACCCGACCTGGGCCAAGCTCTCCGTCATCACGGTCAACGTCTGGCTCGGTGTCCCCTTCATGATGGTCGCCCTCCTCGGCGGCCTGCAGTCCATCCCCGGCGAGCTCTACGAGGCCGCCGAGATGGACGGCGCCACCACCTGGCAGCGCTTCAAGCACATCACCCTGCCCGGGCTGCGCTCCGTCAGCATGACGGTGATCCTGCTCTCCACCATCTGGACCTTCAACATGTTCCCGGTGATCTTCCTGCTGACGCGGGGCGGACCGGGCGACTCCACCGAGATCCTGGTGACCCAGGCCTTCCGCGAGGCCTTCGTGGCGAGCCCGCGCGACTTCGCCGGCTCCGCCACCTGGGGCGTGCTCATCCTCGCCCTGCTCATGATCTTCGCGCTGGTCTACCGGCGCTCGCTGCGCAAGCAGGGAGAGGTGTGGTGACCATGGCAACCTCCGCGAACACCCGCGGGCGCGGCAAGCGCTCGCCGCTCGCCTCCGTCGGCCTGCACGCGACGCTGCTCGTCGCCTCCGTGGTCGCCGTCTTCCCGGTGCTGTGGGTCCTGCTGACCTCGCTCAAGCCCGCCGACCACGCGATCAGCACCGACTTCATCAAGGACCCGACCCTCGAGAACTACCGCTACCTGGTGGACAAGACCTCCTTCTTCACCTGGTTCGGCAACTCCGTCCTGGTCGCCGGCATCACCACCGTCCTCGGCGTCTTCATCGCCGCGACCACCGGGTACGCCGTCAGCCGGTTCCGCTTCCCCGGGATGAAGCCCCTCATGTGGACCCTGCTCATCACGCAGATGTTCCCCATGGCCATCCTGATCGTCCCGCTCTACAACCTCATGGGACAGCTCGGGCTCCTCAACCAGCCCGTCGGCCTGATCATCACGTACCTCACCATCGCGGTGCCGTTCTGCGCCTGGATGATGAAGGGCTTCTTCGACACCATCCCGGCCGAGATCGACGAATCCGGCCGCGTCGACGGGCTCACGCCCTTCGGCACCTTCTGGCGGCTCATCCTGCCGCTGGCCAAGCCCGGTCTCGCCGTGACCGGCTTCTACTCCTTCATCACCGCCTGGGGCGAGGTCGCGTACGCCTCCGCGTTCATGGTCGGCGACGAGAACCTCACCCTCGCCGGCGGCCTGCAGACCTTCGTCACCCAGTACACCGCCAACTGGGGCCCGATGACGGCCGCCTCGGTCCTCATCGCCATCCCCGCTGCGATCTTCTTCGTCTTCGCCCAGCGTCACCTCGTCGCCGGGATGACGGCGGGCGCCACCAAGGGCTGACCACCCGCGCCCGCCCCCGCACACCCCCGGCCCGATCTCTCCAAGGACGTCATGACCCAGCACCTCGCCGAAACGCTCCCCACCACGACCGGCACCCTGCCCGGCTGGTGGAGAGAAGCGGTGATCTACCAGGTCTATCCGCGCAGCTTCGCCGACTCCAACGGGGACGGCATGGGGGACCTCGAAGGCATCCGCAGCAGACTGCCCTATCTGAAGGAGCTGGGCGTCGACGCCGTCTGGCTCAGCCCCTTCTACGCCTCCCCGCAGGCCGACGCCGGCTACGACGTCGCCGACTACCGGGCCATCGACCCCATGTTCGGCACCCTGCACGACGCCGACGCCGTGATCCGCGAGGCCCACAGGCTGGGCCTGCGCATCATCGTCGACCTCGTCCCCAACCACTGCTCCGACCAGCACGAATGGTTCAAGCAGGCGCTGCGGGAAGGGCCCGGGACGCCGCTGCGCGAGCGCTTCCACTTCCGGCCCGGCCGGGGCGCGGACGGCTCCGAGCCGCCGAACGACTGGGAGTCCATCTTCGGCGGGCCGGCGTGGACCCGCGTGGCCGACGGGGAGTGGTACCTGCACCTCTTCGCCCCCGAGCAGCCCGACTTCAACTGGGAGCACCCCGCCGTCCAGGACGAGTTCCGCTCCGTCCTGCGGTTCTGGCTCGACCTCGGCGTCGACGGCTTCCGCATCGACGTCGCCCACGGCCTGGTCAAGGCCGCGGGCCTGCCCGACCTCGGCCGCGGCGAACAGCTCAAGCTGCTCGGCAACCAGATCCTGCCCTTCTTCGACCAGGACGGCGTCCACGAGATCTACCGCTCCTGGCGCAAGGTCCTCGACGAGTACGCCGGAGACCGCATAGGCGTCGCCGAGGCCTGGACCCCCAACGCCGACCGCACCGCCCTCTACGTACGCCACGACGAGCTCCACCAGGCGTTCAACTTCCACTACCTGACCACCGGCTGGGACGCGGCCGCCCTGCGCGCCACCATCGACGACTCGCTCGACGCGATGCGCCCGGTCGGCGCCCCCAGCACCTGGGTGCTGTCCAACCACGACGTCGTCCGGCACGCCACCCGCTTCGCCGACGGCGACCCCGCGGCCGGCCTGCGCCGTGCCCGCGCCGCCGCGCTGCTCATGCTGGCGCTGCCCGGGTCCGCCTACGTCTACCAGGGCGAGGAGCTCGGCCTGCCCGAGGTCGTCGACCTGCCCGACGAGGTTCGCCAGGACCCCTCCTTCTTCAAGCAGAACGGCCAGGACGGACTGCGCGACGGCTGCCGCGTCCCGCTCCCGTGGTCCGGCACCGAGGCCCCGTACGGCTTCGGCGACGGCGGCAGCTGGCTCCCGCAGCCCGCCGAGTGGGCCGGCCTGAGCGTCGCCGCCCAGACCGGCGACCCGGGCTCCACGCTGGAGCTGTACCGCAGCGCCCTGCGGATCCGCCGCGAGCGGGCCGACCTCGGCGCCGGCGACGCCGTGGAGTGGCTGCCCTCCCCGGACGGCGTCCTCGCCTTCCGCCGCGGCTCCTTCGTCTGCACCGTCAACACCACCGCCGAGGCGGTGGCGATGGCCGCGCCCGGCACCGTACTGCTGGCCAGCGGGGAGCTGGAGCCCGGCGAGCCGGGCACGCTGCCCGCCGACACAGCGGTGTGGTGGCAGGGGTGACCTCCGGGGAGGCCCCCCTCCGGCTGACGGACATCGCCGCGCAGGCCCAGGTCAGCGAGGCGACCGTCAGCCGGGTCCTCAACGGGAAGGCCGGCGTCGCGGCCGGCACCCGGCACAGGGTGCTGGCCGCGATGGACCTGCTGGGCTACGAGCGGCCCGTACGGCTGCGGCGGCGCAGCAACGGGCTGGTCGGGCTGCTCATACCCGAGCTGACCAACCCGATCTTCCCGGCGTTCGCGCAGGTCATCGAGCAGGCGCTGGCGGGCCACGGGTACACGCCGGTGCTGTGCACGCAGACGCCGGGCGGCGCGACGGAGGACGAGCTCGTCGAGCAGCTGGAGGCGCGCGGCGTCACCGGGATCGTGTTCCTGTCCGGGCTGCACGCCGACGCGCACGCCGACCCCGCCCGCTACCAGCGGCTCGCCTCGCGCGGCGTGCCGTTCGTGATGATCAACGGGTTCAACGAGCAGGTGACCGCGCCGTTCATCTCCCCGGACGACCGGGCCGCCGCCGAGATGGCGGTGCGGCACCTGGAGGCCCTGGGGCACCGGCGGATCGGCCTGGCGATCGGGCCGACGCGGTACGTGCCCTCGGCGCGCAAGGAGCAGGGGTTCGTCGGGGTCGTGCCGGGGGCCGAGGCCGAGGGGCTGATCCAGCGGACGCTGTTCACCGTGGAGGGCGGGCACGCGGCGGGGGGTGCGCTGCTGGACCGGGGCTGCACCGGGATCGTGTGCGGCAGCGATCCGATGGCGCTCGGGGTGATACGGGCCGTGCGGGAGCGGGGGTTGCGGGTGCCGGAGGACGTGTCGGTGGTGGGGTTCGACGACTCGCCGCTGATCGCGTTCACCGATCCGCCGCTGACCACGGTGCGGCAGCCAGTGCGGGCCATGGCCAATGCGGCCGTGGGGGCCCTGCTGGAGGCGGTGGCCGGGACCCCCGTCCAGCGCACGGAGTACGTCTTCCAGCCGGAACTGGTGGTCCGCGGCTCCACCGCCCAGGCCCCCGGGGCGCGTCCCTGACGGGGGCCCGGGTGGCCGGGCCTCCACGCCCCTGCCGCGCGGAGCCTGGCCCCACCCCGCCCCTTCCCGAAACCGGGGGCTCCGCCCCCGGACCCCGTTCCGTGCGCTCCGCGCCCGGTGCGCTCAAACGCCGCGCGGGCTGGATTTTGCCGCTGCGCGGCACCATCCAGCCCCGCCGGCGTTTGAGGCGATCTTTGAGCCCCGGGATACTCCGCGCAGCGGCGTCCGCACCCCCGGCACGGACGCGGCGGCGCGAAACAATTCTGCAATCTCTTGCGCAAAGCCTTGCAACAAGGCGGGGGGCCTTCTACGGTCGCGTGCAATCCCCACCTGTCCCCGCCAGGAGGCACCCCCCATGTCTGCCAGAGCCGCCAGACCCCGCAGGGCCGCCGCCGCGGCCCTCCTCGCCGCCGCCGCGGTCGCCACCGCCCCGGCCCCCCACGCCGCCGCCGCGACACCCGGCGACAAGGACGTCACCGCCGTGCTCTTCGAGTGGCGGTTCGACTCCGTGGCCAAGGCCTGCACCGACACCCTCGGCCCTGCCGGGTACGGCTACGTTCAGGTGTCCCCGCCCCAGGAGCACATCCAGGGCCCCCAGTGGTGGACCTCGTACCAGCCCGTCAGCTACAAGATCGCCTCCCGGCTCGGCGACCGGACCGCCTTCAAGGCCATGGTCGACACCTGCCACGCCGCCGGCGTGAAGGTCGTCGCCGACTCCGTCATCAACCACATGGCCGCGGGCGACGGCATCGGGACCGGCGGGTCCTCGTACACGAAGTACAACTACCCCGGCGTCTACTCCGGCGCCGACATGGACGACTGCCGGGCGACCATCTCCAACTACCAGGACCGGGCCAACGTCCAGAACTGCGAGCTCGTCCAGCTCGCCGACCTGGACACCGGCGAGGACTACGTCCGCGGGCGGATCGCCGCCTACCTCAACGACCTGCTCTCGCTCGGCGTCGACGGGTTCCGGATCGACGCCGCCAAGCACATGCCGGCCGCCGACCTGGCCAACATCAAGTCGCGGCTCACCAACCAGAACGCCTACTGGAAGCAGGAGGCCATCTTCGGCGCCGGCGAGGCCGTCTCGCCCTCCGAGTACCTCGGCAACGGCGACGTGCAGGAGTTCCGCTACGCCCGCGACCTCAAGCGGGTCTTCGAGAGCGAGAACCTCGCCTACCTGAAGAACTTCGGGGAGGGCTGGGGCTACATGCCCTCGGGCCAGTCCGCCGTCTTCGTGGACAACCACGACACCGAGCGCGTCGGCGACACCCTCAACTACAAGAGCGGCTCCGCCTACACCCTCGCCAACGTGTTCATGCTGGCCTGGCCCTACGGCTCCCCGGACGTGCACTCCGGGTACGAGTGGAGCGACAAGGACGCCGGCCCGCCGAACGGCGGAGCGGTGAACGGCTGCTACAGCGACGGGTGGAAGTGCCAGCACGCCTGGCGGGAGATCGCCTCCATGGTCGCCTTCCGCAACACCGCCCGCGGGCAGGCCGTCACCGACTGGTGGGACAACGGCGCCGACCAGATCGCCTTCGGGCGGGGCAGCAAGGCGTACGTCGCGATCAACCACGAGGGCTCCGCGCTGACCCGGACCTTCCAGACCTCCCTGCCCTCCGGTGACTACTGCGACGTCCAGAGCGGCCGCACCGTCACCGTCGGCGGCGACGGCCGCTTCACCGCCACCCTCGGCGCCGGTACCGCCCTCGCCCTGCACACCGGCGCCCGCACCTGCACCGGCGGCGGCAGCGGAACCCCGGCGGCCGGGGCCTCGTTCGCGGTCAACGCCACCACCACCCCCGGCCAGAACATCTACGTCACCGGCGACCGCGCCGAGCTCGGCAGCTGGAACACCGCCGCCGCCCTCAAGCTCGACCCCGCCGCCTACCCGGTGTGGAAGCTCGACGTGACCCTCCCGGCCGGTACGGCGTTCGCGTACAAGTACCTCCGCAAGGACGCCGCCGGGAACGTCACCTGGGAGAGCGGCGCCAACCGCACCGCCACCGTCCCCGCGAGCGGCAAGGTCACGCTGAACGACACCTGGCGCAACTGACCCGCCGCCCCCCCATAGACCAGGGCCGCCCGGCATCCGTAAGAACCCCGCCACCGCCGGGCGGCCCTCCTCATGCCCATGCGATCCGCAGCGCCCGTGCAGTGACCGTGACCAAGGAGACGACGCCTTGATACGCCCCGCCGCAGGAGTCCTCGCCGCCGCTCTGGCCGTGACGCTCCTGCCCGCCCTACCCGCCGCGGCAGCCGGAGCCGCGAAGGCCCCGCCGGCCCCGCCCTCCGACGCGAAACTGGCCGCCGAGCCGGCCCGCCACGACCTGACCCGGGAGCAGTTCTACTTCGTCCTCCCGGACCGGTTCGCGAACGGCGACCCGCGCAACGACACCGGCGGGCTGACCGGCACCCGGCTGGAGACCGGCCTGGACCCGACGGACAAGGGCTTCTATCAGGGCGGCGACCTCAAGGGCCTCACCGACCGGCTCGACTACATCAAGGGGCTCGGCACCACCGCCATCTGGATGGCGCCGATCTTCAAGAACCAGCCGGTACAGGGCAAGGGGGACGACGTCTCCGCGGGCTACCACGGCTACTGGATCACCGACTTCACCCAGGTCGACCCGCACTTCGGCACCAACGCCGACCTCACGAAGCTGATCGACTCGGCGCACGCCAAGGGGATGAAGGTCTTCTTCGACGTCATCACCAACCACACCGCCGATGTGGTCGACTACCGCGAGCAGTCGTACGGGTACCTGTCGAAGGGTGCCTTCCCCTACCTGACCAAGGACGGGGTGCCCTTCGACGACGCCGACTACGCGGACGGGAAGCACAAGTTCCCCGCGGCGGACGCCTCGTCCTTCCCGCGGACCCCCTTCGTCCCCGAGGCCAAGAAGAACCTCAAGGTCCCCGCCTGGCTCAACGACCCCACGATGTACCACAACCGGGGCGACTCCACCTTCGCCGGCGAATCCTCCGACCAGGGCGACTTCTTCGGCCTCGACGACCTGTGGACCGAGCGCCCCGAGGTCGTCAGCGGCATGGAGAAGATCTACGAGAAGTGGGTCGGGGACTTCGCCGTCGACGGCTTCCGCATCGACACCGTCAAGCACGTCGACACCGCGTTCTGGACCCAGTGGGCCACCGCCCTCGACACCTACGCCGCCCGGCACGGCCGGAAGAACTTCTTCATGTTCGGCGAGGTCTACTCCGCCGACACCGCCGTCACCTCCCCGTACGTGACCCGCGGCCGCCTCGACGCCACCCTCGACTTCCCGCTGCAGGACGCGATCCGCGCGTACGCCTCCCAGGGCGCCGGCGCCGGCCGGCTCGCGGGAGTCCTCGCCGACGACTACCGGTACACCACCGACAAGGCCAACGCCTACGAGCAGGTCACCTTCCTCGGCAACCACGACATGGGCCGCTTCGGCGGCTTCCTGCGGCAGGACCGGCCGGACGCGCCCGAGCAGGAGCTCCTGGACCGCTACCGGCTCGCCAACGAGCTGATGTTCCTCAGCCGCGGCAACCCGGTCGTCTACTCCGGCGACGAGCAGGGCTTCACCGGGGCCGGCGGCGACAAGGACGCCCGCCAGCCGCTCTTCGCGTCGAAGACCGCCGACTACCTGGACGACGACCAGCTGGGCACCGACCGCACCCACGCGAGCGACGCCTACGACCCCGGCCACCCGCTCTACCGGCAGATCGCCGCACTGTCCCGGCTGACCCGCGAGCACCCGGCGCTGCGCGACGGCGTCCAGAGCGAGCGCCTGTCCGACGGCTCCGTCTACGCCTTCGCCCGCACGGACGTGAAGGCCGAGGGCAAGGGCAAGGCCCGCACCGAGTACCTCGTCGCCGCGAACAACGGCACCGCCCCGCGAACCGTGGAGCTCGACGCCCCGGCCGGCGTCCAGTACCGCACCCTGTACGGCGGCACCGCGCTGCTCCGGGCCTCCGCCGCCGGGAAGCTGACCGTCACCGTCCCGGCCCTCGGCACGGCGGTCCTGCAGGCCACCACCCCGCTCGCGGCCCCCGCGGCCAAGCCCGCCCTGACCCTGAAAGCCCCGGCCCCCGGCGCCGCCGGCACCGTGGAGCTCTCCGCCGAGGTCACAGGCGGCGGCCTGAACCGGGTCGTCTTCGCCGCCCAGGCGGGCACCGGCCCCTGGCAGGTCCTGGGCTCCGCCGACCACGCCCCCTACAAGGTCACCCAGTACCTCGACCCGTCGGCCGTACCGGCCGGGACCCCGCTGCGCTACAAGGCCGTCGTCGTCGACTCCGCGGGCCGCACCGCGAGCGCCCGCGCCGAGTCCACCGCCGGTCGCGTGCCGCCCGTGGAGGTCCCCACCGCCACCCAGCGCGACTACGCGGTCGTCCACTACCACCGCCCCGACGGCGACTACACCGACTGGCGGCTCTACGCCTGGGGCGACCTCGCCGACGGCGAGGCCACACCCTGGCCCGCCGGCCACGGCTTCACCGGCCGCGACGCGTACGGCGCCTTCGCCTACGTCCGCCTAAAGCCCGGAGCCTCCTCGATCGGCTACCTCGTCATCGACAAGGACGGCACCAAGGACGTCACCGCCGACCGCACCCTCGACGTGACCCGGACCGGGGAGATCTGGCTCGAGCAGGGCCAGGAGGCCGTCCGCACCGACCGGCCCGCCTACCCGCCGCAGGACCAGGCCAAGGCCGTCCTCCACCTGCAGCGCCCCGACGGCGCGTACGACGGCTGGGGCCTGCACGTGTGGACCGGCGCGGCGAACCCGACCGACTGGTCCAAGCCGCTGATGCCCGCCCGCTTCGACTCCTACGGCGCCGTATACGAGGTCCCCCTCGCCGCCGGGGCCGGCTCGCTCTCGTACATCCTCCACAAGGGCGACGACAAGGACCTGCCCGCCGACCAGTCCCTCGACCTGAAGGCCACCGGCCACGAGGTGTGGATGCTGGCCGGCCGGGCCCCGTACCTGCTCCCGCAGCCCGCCGGCTCGGCCGCCGCCCTCGACCTCGGCAAGGCCCAGGCCGTCTGGATCGACCGCGACACCCTCGCCTGGAACGCCCCGGCCGCAGCCGCCTCCGTCCAGCTCCTCGCCTCCGCCGAGGGCACGGTCAAGGCCGAGAACGGCACCCTGACCGGCGCCGCCACGGCACGGTGGCTGCGCCTGGCCAAGACGCAGCTGACCGACGCCCAGAAGCAGAAGTTCCCGCACCTGGCCTCCTACGCCGCCTACACCGTCGACCCGCGCGACCGCGGCCGCGTCGCCGAGGCCCTGCGCGGCCAGCTCGTCGCGAGCTCCCGCGCCGCAAACGGGGCCGTCCTCGCCGCCACCGGCGTCCAGCTCGCCGGCGTGCTCGACGACCTGTACGCCGGGGCCGCCGCGGGCACGCCGCTGGGCCCCGTCTTCAAGGACGGCCGCCCCACCCTGTCCGTCTGGGCGCCGACGGCCCGCCGCGTCGACCTCGAACTGGACGGCCGCACCGTGGCGATGCGCCGCGACGACGCCACCGGCGTCTGGTCCGTGCGCGGCGAGCGCTCCTGGAGCGGAAAGCCGTACCGCTACGCGGTGACCGTCTGGGCGCCGTCCACCCGGCAACTGGTCCGCAACCTCGTCACCGACCCCTACTCCACCGCCCTGACCGCCGACTCCGCGGCCAGCCTCGTCGTCGACCTCGCCGACCCCAAGCTGGCCCCGCCCGGCTGGCGGCAGCTGCGCAAGCCCGCGGCCGTCCCCTTCGCCTCGGCGCAGATCCAGGAGCTCCACGTCCGCGACTTCTCCGTCGCGGACCCCACCAGCAAGCACCCGGGCCAGTACCTGGCCTTCACCGACACCGACTCCCAGGGCGTCCGGCACCTGCGCGACCTGGCCGCCGCGGGCACCTCGTACGTGCACCTCCTGCCGGCCTTCGACTTCGGCACCGTCCCCGAGAAGCCCGCGGACCGCACCGAACCCGCCTGCGACCTGAAGGTGTACGCCCCCGACTCGGAGGCGCAGCAGGCGTGCGTGGCCGCGGCCGCCGCCAAGGACTCCTACAACTGGGGCTACGACCCGCTGCACTACACCGTCCCCGAGGGCAGCTACGCGAGCGACCCGAACGGCACCGCCCGGACGGTGGAGTTCCGCAGGATGGTCCAGGCCCTCAACGGGGCGGGGCTGCGCACCGTGATGGACGTCGTCTACAACCACACCGTGGCCTCGGGCCAGGCCGACGGCTCCGTCCTCGACCGGATCGTGCCCGGCTACTACCAGCGCCTGCTGCCCGACGGCAGCACCGCCACCTCCACCTGCTGCGCCAACACCGCGCCCGAGAACGCGATGATGGGCCGCCTCGTCGTGGACTCCGTCGTCACCTGGGCCAAGGAGTACAAGGTCGACGGCTTCCGCTTCGACCTGATGGGCCACCACCCCAAGGCGAACATCCTCGCCGTCCGCAAGGCCCTGGACGCCCTCACCGTCGAGAAGGACGGCGTGGACGGCAAGAAGATCATCCTGTACGGGGAGGGCTGGAACTTCGGGGAGGTCGCGAACGACGCCCGCTTCGTCCAGGCCACGCAGCAGAACATGGCCGGCACCGGCATCGCCACCTTCTCCGACCGGGCCCGCGACGCGGTCCGCGGCGGCGGCCCCTTCGACGAGGACCCCCGCGTCCAGGGCTTCGCCTCCGGGCTGTTCACCGCCCCCAACGGCTCGTCCGCGAACGGCAGCGCCGAGCAGCAGCGGGCCCGCCTGCTGCACGACCAGGACCTGATCAAGGTCGGCCTGTCCGGCAACCTCGCCTCGTACGCCTTCACCGACAGCGCCGGCCGCCGGGTCAAGGGCTCCGAGGTCGACTACAACGGCGCCCCGGCCGGCTACGCGGCCGCCCCCGGCGACGCCCTGGCCTACGCCGACGCCCACGACAACGAAACCCTCGCCGACGCCCTGGCCTACAAGCTCGCGCCGGGGACCGGCACCGCCGACCGGGCCCGTATGCAGGTCCTGGCGATGGCCGTGCCCGCGCTGTCCCAGGGCCCGGCCCTGTCCCAGGCGGGCACCGACCTGCTCCGCTCCAAGTCGCTCGACCGCAACTCGTACGACAGCGGCGACTGGTTCAACGCCATCCACTGGGACTGCCGGGACGGCAACGGCTTCGGCCGCGGCCTGCCGCCGGCCGGCGACAACCGCTCCAAGTGGGTCTACGCCAAGCCCCTGCTGACCGGGCCGGCCCCGGCCTGCGCCGACATCACGGGTGCCTCGGCCGCCTACCGCGACCTGCTGCGGATCCGGACCACGGAGCCGGCCTTCCGGCTCGCCACCCCCGAGGCGGTCCAGGCCGCGCTGGCCTTCCCGCTGTCGGGGAAGGACGAGACCCCGGGCGTGATCACCATGACCCTCGGCGACCTGGTGGTCGTCTTCAACGCCACCCCCGAGGCCCGGACCCAGTCCCTGCCCGCCCTCGCCGGTACCGCCTACACCCTGCACCCGGTGCAGGCGGCCGGCTCCGACCCCGTGGCCCGGCAGGCCGCGTACGACGTGACGACAGGAGCCTTCACGACCCCGGCCCGCACGGTCGCGGTCTTCACACGACGCTGAGCCGGTCGAGCCGCTTCTCCAGCAGGATCACCCCGTAGACGCGGCCGTCCTTGCCCTCCTTGTGGGGGAACTCCCCGACCACCCGGTAGCCCGCACCCTGGTAGTACGCGATCAGCCGGGGGTTGGTGGAGACGCAGTCCAGCCGCGCCCGCGGCAGCCCGGAACCGGCGATCCGCCGCTCGGCGTGTTCGAGCATCCGCCGGCCGGTCCCCGCGGGCGCGGTCTTGCGTTCCACCATCAGCCGGTGCACGTAGCCGGCGACCGGGGGCTGCACGCCCCAGGCCTCCTCGTCCGACCACCACAGCTCGTAGGCCCCGATGATCCGCCCCTCGGCATCGCCGGCCAGCCACACCTCGCCGTCGCGCATCTTCGCCACGAAGTGCGCGACGTCCTTGTCCCCGGGCTTCCACTGCTCGATCCCGTGCTTCTGCATCCACCGGGCGGCCCGGTCGTACAGGGCCACCAGGGCGGCGGCGTCCTTCTCCACGGCTCGCCGGAACAGGATCCCCTCGTCATTGTTCACGCGCGTATTATCACGCGATGATCATCTCGGGCCGGGCAGCGCCGCCTCGGTGGGGCTCGTGTCCGCGCCGGCGGGGTCCGCGGCCTCGGGGTCCGCGTCCGCGGGCTGCGGGTCCGCTTCGCCCGGGACCAGGCCGACCAGCCGGCCCACCAGCTCGCCGAACGGCCCGTCGGCCGGTTCGTCCGCGAGGATCCGCACCAGGATCCCGGCCATCTCCGCGTCGTACGCCGCACTCACGGCGGCCAGCGCCGCGAAGTCGTGCACCAGCTGCAACTCCAGCTCGGCCCGCGGGATCTCCCGCCCGTCCAGCCAGATCAGCGCCGTGGACTCGGCCAGCGACACCCACGAGCGCACCACCAGCCGCAGCCGCGCAGGCGGCCTCTCGATGCCGAGGTGGCGCAGGATCTCCTCGTACGCAGCCTGCCGGACCTCGTCGATCATCTGGTTGGTCCGGGTCGAGCCGACGGCCGGCCCGCCCCGCATCAGCGCCGAGAAACCGGGCCCGTGGTCGTCGACGAACGCGAAGAACCGGCCCATCACCCGCAGCAGCCGGCCCCCGAGCGGACCCTCCTGCGGCTCCACGAACCGCTGCGCCAACTCGTCGGCCGCCCGCCGCAGCGCGGCCTCGTACAGGCTCAACTTGCCGGGAAAGTAGTGGTAGACGAGCGGCCTGGATATGCCCGCGGCCGCCGCGATCTCGTCGATCGACACATCCTCGGGCGACCTGTTGCTGAACAGCTCCAGGGCCACCCCGATCAGCTGCTGCCGCCGCTCCTCGACACCCATCCTGCGTCGCACCCCGGTTGTCATGCGGAACACCCTACTGGCCGGGCAGCGGCAAGTGCGCCGGTCAGAGGTCCAGGACCAGCCGGTCACCCCTGGCCCGCGAGACGCACAGGAGCATGGACTCCTCGCGCTCCCGGTCCGTGAGGAGCCCGTCCCGGTGGTCCACCTCGCCCGCCAGCACCCGGTGTTGGCAGGTGCCGCAGAAGCCCCGCTCACAGGAGTACGGGGTGTCCGGCAGCTCCCGGCGGACGGCGGCCAGGGCCGATTCGCCGGGCCCGACCTCGACGGCGCGGCCCGAGCGGTGGAGTTCGACCGTGAAGGGCCGGTCCGCTCCTGTGACGGCAGGGGAGGAGGCCGGAGCGAACCGCTCCAGGCGCACCGCCCCCGGGTCCGGGGCGGCGGCCAGCACCGCGTCCATCAGCGGCTCGGGGCCGCAGGCGTAGACGAGGGTGCCCGGGCCGGCGCCCGACAGCAGCCCGGCCAGGTCGGGCAGCCCCGCCTCGTCCTCGGGGACGAGGGTGACGCGGTCGCCGTAGCCGGCCAGTTCGGGCCGGAACGGCATCGAGGCCAGGGAACGGCCCCCGTACAGGAGCGTCCACTGCGCGTGTGCGGCGGTGGCGGCGCGCAGCATCGGCAGGAGCGGGGTGATGCCGATGCCGCCTGCGACGAAGAGGTACGAGGCGGCCGGCTCCAGCGCGAAGCGGTTGCGCGGCGGGCGCAGTTCCAGCTCCGCGCCCTCCACCAGCCGCTCGTGCACCTCACGGGAGCCGCCGCGGCCGTCCTCGACGAGGCGGACCGCGATCGTGTACCGGCCCGCGTCCGCCGGGTCCCCGCACAGCGAGTACTGCCGTACCAGCCCGGACGGCAGCCGGACGTCCACGTGCGCGCCCGGAGTCCAGGCGGGCAGCTCGGGGGATTCCACGGCCAGCTGCACCACGCCGAGGGCCGGCTCCGTGCGGGAGACGATCAGCGTGCGCAGCCAGCGGCGCGGCGAGTACCCGGAGACGGGGGTCTCCAGTGCCGGGAGCGGCCACAGGGGAGAGCGGGAGATCCGCTTGCGCAGGGCGCGGCGGGTCGCCCATGCGGCGCCGGCCAGCACGGCTGCCGCGGCGGTCCTCGTCGTTGCGGCGCGGTTCACGGGCGGGCACCGCCGTTCGCGCCGGGGGAGGAGGCCAGGTAGGCGGCGGCCTGGGCGGTGGAGCCCTCCTGGGACGGGTGGTACGTAGGGGAGAGGTAGGTCGGGATCGACTTGAGCATGGCACCCGTGGAGGGCAGGACGCCCTGCTGCCCGGCGCGGAAGAGCTGGCCGAGCGAGGCCCTGCCGTCCTGCAGGTGCGGGTCGTTCTCCATGAAGAAGCGGGCGCCGCGCTGCCACAGGAACACGAGCGCCGCGAAGGCGGTGGCCCAGGTCCGGGCGCGGCGGCGGTAGCTGCCGTCCACGTGCATGAACAGGTCGAAGGCCACCGCGCGGTGCTCGACCTCCTCCGCGCCGTGCCAGCGCAGCAGGTCGAGCATCACGGGGTCCGCGCCGCGCCGGTCCAGCTCCTCGGCGTTGAGGACCCAGTTGCCCAGGAAGGCGGTGTAGTGCTCGATCGCCGCGATCATGGCGACGCGCTCCATGAGCCACCAGTGGCGGGCCCTGCCGGGCGGGAGGGTCCGGTCGCCGAGCAGCTTCTCGAAGAGCCAGTCCACCTGGGCGGTGTAGGGGGTCGGGTCCAGGCCGAGGCGCTTGAGGTGCGGGAGGACGTCGTCGTGGGCGGTGGCGTGCATGGCCTCCTGGCCGATGAACCCGATGACGTCCGCACGCAGCCGCTCGTCCTCGATGTACGGGAGCACCTGCTTGTAGACGTGCACGAACCAGCGCTCGCCGGCGGGCAGGAGCAGGTGCAGCACGTTGATGGTGTGCGTGGCGAAGGGGTCGCCGGGCAGCCAGTGGAGCGGGGTGTCCTCCCAGCCGAAGGACACGTTCCGCGCCTTGAGCTCTGTGTGTTCCGACGCCACGGGGGCCGGGGCGTGGGCGTGGGCGCGGGCGTGGGCGCGGGCGTGGGCACGGGCGGCGGCGGGCGGCCTATTAGACATGGCGTCAATGTACTGAGACGTGCCCGGGGAGGAAAACCCCTCTGCCGGGACTTCCTGAGCTGCCCGCGAGCGTTGATCGAACCGAGCGGCCCGGGTTCATCGGGCCTTCCACCAGGGGGAGTTCGGATGGCAGACGTACAGGCGCGGGTCGAGGGCATCCTGCGGGCCGCGGTCGATGCCGGGCGGGAATCCGCGGTGCAGGTGGCGGCGTACCTGCGCGGCGAGCTGATCGTGGACGCGTACGCGGGTACGTACGAGGGCGCGGTGGGCGGGGGAGCGGTGGGTGAGGGCGCGGTGGGTGAGGACGCCGCGGGCGAGGGCGGTGGCCGCCTGGTGGACTCGGACTCCCTCTTCCACAGCTACTCCACCGGCAAGGGCGTCACCGCGACCCTGGTCCACGTCCTGGCCGAGCGCGGGCTGCTCGATCTCGACGCCCCGATCGCCGACCGCTGGCCCGAGTTCGCCGTCCACGGCAAGGGCGGTGCCACCCTCCGCCACGCGCTGACCCACCGGATCGGCATCCCGCAGCTGCCGTCCGGCCTCACCCCGCAGGAGCTGTGCGACTGGGACCGGATGTGCGCGGTGGTCGCCGGCCAGGTGCCCCGGTGGGAGCCGGGCACCGCCACCGGCTACCACGGCTGGAGCTACGCCTGGATCGTCGGCGAGACCGTGCGCCGCGCCACCGGGCTCACCGTCTCCGAGGCCCTGCGCCGCCACGTCGCCGAGCCGCTCGGCGTCGCCGACTCGCTCCTGTTCGGCGTGCCCGCCGGCCAGGTGTACCGCGTGGTGCCGCTGCTGGCGGGCAGTTGGGACGCGATGCTGGCCGGGCTGCCCGCGGACGCGCCGCTCCTGACGGCGGTGCCGAACCGCTCGGTGTGGCCCGCCGCCGAGCTCGCGAACCGGCCCGCGTACCTGGCGGCGGACGTCCCGGCCGGCGGGACCATGACCGCGCGGGCCGCCGCCCGGATGTACGCCGCGCTGCTCGGCGAGGTGGACGGGGTCCGGCTCCTGCCGGCCGAGCGCCTGCCGCTGCTGTACGCCTTGCAGACGGCGGAGTGGGACCGGGTCCTGGGTGCCCCGGTTCCGAAGGGCCTGGGGTACTTCCTCGGCCTGCCCGAGTCGGACCGCGAGCCCACCGCCTTCGGCCATCAGGGCAGCGGCGGCAGCCTCGCCTTCGCCGACCCGCGCCGCGGCCTGGCCTTCGCCTTCACCCGCAGCCGTCTCACCCTCGGCGGCGCCGACGGCACCTCGATGCGCGTGGCGGCCGCCATCCGGGAGGCCGTGGGCGGCTGAGCGGGGGCGGCCCCTTGGTGGTGTGACGCAAGTCACATTTCGAAATGCCTGCGCGGCGCAGGGGAATCCCCTAGTCTTCTGTGTGACGAAGCAATTGCGTCACGCAGGAGACTGCGTTGACCAGGGATTCTCCAGGGGGAACCATGCTCACCATCGCCGTCACCGGAGCCACCGGCGCCCAGGGCGGGGCCACCACTCGCGCCCTGATCGCCGCCGGACACCGGGTCCGCGCCCTGACCCGGCAGCCGGACGCGCCTGCCGCCGACGCCCTGCGCCGCCTCGGGGCCGAGGTGTGCCGCGCCGACTTCGACGACCGGGGCTCGCTCGACGCCGCGCTCGCCGGGGCGGATTCGCTCTTCGCGGTCACCACCCCGTTCGGGACCGATACCGCCACCGAGGTCCGGCAGGGTGTGTCCCTCGTCGATGCAGCGGCCGGTGCAGGCGTCGGGCACATCGTGTTCACCTCCGCCGCGCATGCCGACCGCGCGACGGGCGTCCCGCACTACGACAGCAAGTACGCCATCGAGCAGCACCTGCAGGCGTCCGGCGTGCCCTGGACCGTGATCGCCCCGGCGGCGTTCATGGACAACTACACCAGCGGCTGGACCCTCGACGGGCTGCGCGAGGGGGCGTTCGCCTGGCCCATGCCCGCGCACGTTCCGCTCACCCTCATACCCGCCTGCGACATCGGCGCGTTCGCCGCGCTGGCCCTGCAGCGCCGCGACGAGTTCGTCGGCCGCCGCATCGACATCGCCTCCGACGAGCTCACCGCCGCCGGCATGGCGGAGGTCCTCGCGGCCGCCGCCGGGCGTCCGATCGTCCACCGCGAAGTGCCCCTGGCCCACGTCCGGGACTTCTCCGACGATCTCGCCGCCATGTTCGAGTACTTCACCACCCGCGGCCTCACCGTCGACACCGCCGCGCTGCGCCGCGACTTCCCCGAGGTCGGCTGGCACACCTTCGCCGACTGGGCCGTCGGCCAGGACTGGGCCGCCCTCCTGGCCGCCGCACCCGCCCCCGCCCACCACTGAGGAGCACGTCCGTGAAACCCATCGGCTACTGGCTCAACCGCACCGACCAGGCCCTCACCCGCTCCATGGACGAGATGCTTGGACAGTTCGGCCTCACGCGCCTCGCCTGGCAGGTCCTCAATGTCGTCCGGGACGCATCCGGTACCGCCGCCGACAGTGATGTCCGGGCCGTACTGGCCGCCCATGCCGACGTTGCCGTGCTCGATGCCGCCATCCGCAGCGTCCTGGCCGACGGCTGGGCGGAGCGGCCTGCGCCGGGCCGACTCGCCCTCACCTCCGGCGGGAGCCGACGGCTGGGCGAAGTCGCCGAGCGCGTCGATGCGTTCCGCGAGCAGTGCACGGCCGGGATCTCCCAGGAGGAGTACCGGACGGCCGTGCTCGTGCTGGAACGCATGACGCGGAACCTGGAGGCTAGCCCCGGCCCAATACCCCGGCCTTCGTCCCGTCCGTGAGCTTGCCCGACAGCTCGACCTGGGCTCCCGCCGGCGCCTTCACCGCCAGCCGGTTGCCCGTCGCGGCCCCGCTCACGCCGCCGCCCGACACCGACAGCGACGCGAACTGCGCACTGCCCGACGCCAGGACGTACCACTGGCCCGCCTTCGACTTCCACAGCACACCCGCCAGGACCCGCGGCTCCCGTGGCCCGCAGGCCGGCGAGCCCTCCGCCTGGGCCGCCTGCGCCGCCACCGGGGTGCCGGGCGCCAGGAACTGGGCCTGCACCCGGTCCTGCACGCCCGCCCAGGTCTCGGCACGGCTGCACAGCCAGGTCGCCGTGCCGTCGCCCTCGGGCAGGGTCTGCTTGGCGTAGGTCCAGGCGTTGACGCTGCGGACGCCGTGGGAGCGGACCGAGGCCAGCAGGCACGCGGTGCGTGACCAGTCGCCCAGCTCGGCGCCCTCCGTCACGTCGCGCTCCGAGCCCGGGGCGCCCGAGGTCAGTCGGGCCGCGGTCAGCTCGCCGAGGTCCGTGACCAGGCGGGTGGTTCCGTCGCCGGTCAGCGCCAGCGCGTTCCAGCTGGTGCAGCTCCCGCCGGGCGCGGGGCTGAGCACCGGCGGGGTGAGCCCGTCCGGGCCCAGCTTCAGGGTGGTCGGGGCCTCGCCGGGCTTGAGCAGGTCCCGGGTCGCGGCGCCGGTCACCCACGGGGCGGTCAGGTAGCGGACGTTGCCGTCGACGCGGCTGAGCACCAGCGCGGTGGCGGACTCTGCCGAGGCGCCGTCGGTGCGGGCGAAGTCGAGGGCGGCGACCGAGGTGCCGTCGCGGGGTTCGGCGTACCGCACGATGCGCAGGCCGTCGTACAGCAGGACCACGACCGCCTGGTCGACGGTGCCGGCGAACAGCAGCTGTGGCGGGCCCATCGGCGGCCCCGGCGGGGTACCGGGGGTGGCGGAGGCGACGACGGACTTGCCGGGCCGGGCCCACACGGCAAGCGCCCGCCGCAGCAGGGCGGTGTCGTCGACGCGGTCGCCGCGGGCGGGCCAGGTGGAGAAGCCCGTACGGGAGGAGGTGCGCCACAGCGTGGGCTGGACCCGGATCAGCTTGCCGGGGTCCAGGGCCTGCTCCGATGCGGCGTTGCGCGCGTACGGCGGGGCCGCGGCGCCGTCCCCGCCCCAGCCGCCGCCCGGCAGTGCGAGCAGCGCCCCGCACACGGCGAGCGCCGCGCCGGCGGCCAGGGCGGCCCGCGCGAAACGGCGGCGGCGCAGCAGGTCGGTGGGCCGGGCCTGAAGGACGCAGGGGTCGAACTCGGGGGAGGTGAACAGGGCGTCGTGCACGGGATCGCCGGATTCCGCGACGGCTGCGGCCGGGTTGGCGACCCCGGCCTCGGTGAGCACCCGCAGGACCTCCGGCTCCGGCAGGCGTTCCAGGGCCCGCAGCACGCAGGCCGCCCGGCCGGGCCCGTCGAGCGTGGCCAGCCACTGGTCCAGGGCCAGTTCCTCGGCTCCGCCCGAGCGCGGGAACAGCCGCAGCCCCCACACCTGCGGCAGCAGCGCGGGCAGCTGGGCCCGCTTCGGCCGGGCCCGCAAGCTCAGCGGGACCCCGGCCTCCAGGGCCGAGCGCAGCACGCGCAGCCGGACGTAGGCGTACCCGGCGTCGCCGCCGGTCGCCCCGCGCTGGCCGGGCAGGCTCCCCTGCGCGGCCCCGCCACCGGACCGCCGGCCGCGCGGCAGGGCCCGCTGAACCATCGCATGGGCAGTGAGCACCCGCCGGTGGCGGCCCAGGGAGGGCGGCAGCACCAGGTAGGCGAGCCGCACCAGCCGCGGGTAGTGCTCGACGATGGCGGCCTCGGCCTGCTCGACGTCGGGCGGCACGGAAGACGGGAGGCGGGTGGCGGTGTCCGGCGCAGTCACGTTCAGCAGAACGAGCGAATCGCCGGACGGTCACCGCCCGCGGCGCACACCTTCGGGTCGTCCCGCCCGGCAGGGCCCAGGGCGGGACGGGGTGCGGGGCCTTGACCGGGGCCCCGCCGGAGCCGCTGCGGCCCAGGTCAGGGCGTCATGCCCGGATGCCGTCGGGCGGTCACGCCGTGAGGCGGGCGCGCAGGGCGTCGACCGTCTCGTCGGAGACGCCGAGCCCCTCGCGGACGTACTTCTCCATCGAGCCGTAGCGGGTGCGGACCTCGTCGAGCGCGGCCTCCAGGTACACGGGGAAGACCCCGATCAGCCCGAGCGCGATGTCCGGGTTCCCGCCGGCCATCGTGAAGCCCTCGATCATCCGTGCGAAGGCCTGCTTCACCGCCGGGTTCACCGACAGGTATTCGGCCATCAGGGTGTCCTCGTCCGCGCCGAGCAGCGCCAGGACGACGGTGGCGCCCCACCCGGTGCGGTCCTTGCCGGCCGTGCAGTGGAAGAGCAGCGGGCCCGCCTCGGGATCGGCGAGCTCGGTGAGCAGCAGGCGGTACCCGGCCTGCGCGGAGGCGGTGTTCACGAGCGACCGGTAGGTGTCGGCGAACAGGGCCTGGACCTTGCCGCCGCCGAGGTGCTCCTCCGCCACGGCCGGGTCGGACAGCAGGTCCTTGAGCTGGGTGGCGGCCGGGATCTGCCCGGCGTTCAGCTTGTCGGCGAGCACGTCGCTGATCAGCAGGCGCACATCGGCGGGTATCCGGTCCGGGTGGGCGGCGCGCTCGGCGGCGGTGCGGAAGTCGATGACCGTGCGCAGGCCGAGCGCGGCCACCACCGGGTCGGTGTCGACGTCGAGGCGGTCGAGCTGGCCGGAGCGCAGGACCAGGCCGTGGCGGACGGTCCGGCCGCCGGCGAGCGGGGTGCCGCCCAGGTCGCGGAGGTTGGCGACGGTGGTGGAGGGGGTGGCGGTGGCGGTCATCGTGGCGGCTCCAGCAGGGGAAGAGTGCAGGGTCATCCGATTTTCGGACGATTTGGGCGGGATAGGTAATCGAAGACCAGTGAGAGCCCGACCCCCACGCCGAGGGCCGCAAGGTGTCCGGCGTCCGTGAACGTGCGCCCCCGCCGCAGCAGCGGCTGCGCGGCGACGGCCAGCAGCCCCGCCCGGGCGGCCGTGCGTACCGGCCCGCGGGGCAGCGCCGAGGTCAGCGCCCCGAGCACCGCGTTGAACCCGTAGCTCGTCCCCACGTCCAGGGCCCGCCGGGTCTCGCGGCCGGCCCTGCCGTGCAGCACCCCGTACACGAGGAGCGTCGCCGTGACGTGCCCGAACAGGAACACCGCGGCCGTCCACCAGGCGCCGTGGGCGTACTCCGCGTACCCGAGCACCGCGACCAGCAGCAGCGCGTACGGCAGCGGCATGGGCTCCTCGACGACGAAGGCGCTGCTCAGCAGCGTCTCCCAGCGCCCGGCGGCCAGATTGTCGACGTTCGTCGAGCAGCCGCGCAGCACCCGGTCCCGCCGGTCCGCGCCCAGTCCCTCCAGGGCGTACGCCCCGAGCTGGACCCCTCCCGCGTACACCGCGCCGGATATCGGCGGCGGCCATGGCAATGGCTTCACCCGACCATGATCGGATACGGCCCTGCGGCGGACGGAGCCGGGTCCGTCCTGTGCGAGCATGTTCCGGCCATGTCAGGAAACCCCGCGCCGCTGCGCGCCACACGGGCCGCGATGTTCGCGGCGGTGTGCACGGCATTGGGTGCCGCGGGGCATTCGCACATGTCCGGTGCAGATATTCCTGCGATGGGCCTTTTGGGTGCCTTTGCCGTGACCGGCGGGCTCGCCTGGCTCGGCGCCGGCCGCCGCAGGGGTCCCGTGGGGATCAGCGCGGCCCTCCTCGCCGTGCAGGGCGTGCTGCACCTCCTCTTCTCCGGCAGCCAGGCCGGCCGCCGGGCCGGACGGGAGGCCGCCGGTCACGCCGTACGGCACCTGCCCGAGCCGATGCCCGGCCACCACCACGTCCAGGGCATGCCCATGCCCGCCGCCCTGCCGGAGACGGCGTCCGCGCCGATGCAGGGCATGGGCGGCATGGACGGCATGAGTGATCTGGGCGGCATGGCCGCGATGGCCGGACACGGCGGGCTCGGCATGCTCGCCGCCCACGTGCTCGCCGCGCTCTTCTGCGCCGCCTGGCTCGCCCGGGGCGAGGCCGCCGTCTTCCGGCTCGCCGCCGCCGCCGGCGCCACCACCCTGCTGGCGGCCCGGCCGCTCGCCCGCGCGCTCGCCCTGCTGTGGGCCCGCGCGGCCGACGTTGCGCAGCCTCCGGCGCACCGGCCCGCGTACCCGCGGCCGCGCCGGCTGCGCGGGGCCGTGCACGCCCACGCCCTGGTGCGCCGCGGGCCGCCGCTCCCGCCGGACACCCGCTCCACGGCCCCCGGCCGTCCTGCCTGCGCCTGACCGAACGGCGCACCTCCCGTGTCGCGGTGAGGAGGCGAGACCTGGGGCCGGTTCACCCCAGTCTTCGCCAACCCTTAGGACCACCATGTCTCTTGACGAGGCCCAGGGCGCCCCCACGCGGGACGCCGACATACCCGTGGCGGCCGAAGCCGCCACTGCATCCGCATCCGCATCCGCATCCGTGTCCGTGTCCGCGCCTGCGTCCGTGCCTGCCCGGTCCGGTGGCTGGGCGGCGCTGCGGCCGCTGGTGCTGCGCATGCACTTCTACGCGGGCGTCCTGATAGCCCCCCTGCTCTTCCTGGCCGCGGCCACCGGCCTGCTCTACGCCGGCTCCTGGCAGGCCGAGAAGATCATCTACGCCGACGAGCTGACCGTCTCCCAGGTCGGGGACCACGAGCTCACGCTCGCCGACCAGGTCGCGGCGGCCCGACGCGCCGAGCCCTCCGGCAAGGTCGTCGGCGTGTGGCCCGCCCCCGACGCGGAGGCGACCACCCGCGTGATCATGGAGGTTCCGGGCCTCGAAGAGGGCAAGAACCGCACCGTGTTCGTGGACCCGTACACGGCCGAGGTCAACGGCACCCTGACCACCTCCGGCGACGCGCTGCCGCTGCGCGCCTGGCTCAGCGAGTTCCACTCCAACCTCCAGCTGGGCGAGTTCGGCCGGAACTACAGCGAACTCGCCGCGAGCTGGCTGTGGGTGGTCGCCCTCGGCGGCCTCGCCCTGTGGATCGGCCGGCGCCGCTCCCGCAAGGCGCAGCTGGTCCTGCCCGACCGCAAGGCCACGGGCCGCCGCAAGACGCTCTCCTGGCACGGTGCGGTCGGCCTGTGGGCCGTCACCGGTCTCGTCGCGCTCTCCGCCACCGGTCTGACCTGGTCGAAGTACGCCGGTGAGAACATCGGGCAGCTCCAGGACCGCCTGGGCGGCGCCACCCCGTCGGTCTCCGCGAAGCTCGCCGCCGGCTCGGACGCGGCGGGCGGCGGTAACGAGCACGCCGGGCACGTGATGACCGAGGGCATGGAGATGCCGCCGGCGCCGCCCACCGCCGACATCGGCATCGACGCCGCCGTGGCCGCCGCGCACCGCGCCGGCATCACCGACACCCTGCAGGTCACGCTGCCGGCCAAGGGGAAGGGCTACGTCATCAAGGAGAAGGACCGGCAGTTCCCGGTCCACCTCGACTCCGTCGCCGTCGACCCCGCCGACGGCCGGGTCATCGACGTGCTGCGGTTCTCCGACTACCCCGTCCTCGCCAAGCTGACCCGCTTCGGCATCGACCTGCACATGGGGTTGACCTTTGGGCTTGTCAACCAGATCGCCCTGGCCGGGCTGGCCGTGGCGCTGATGTTCCTGGTGTTCTGGGGCTACCGGATGTGGTGGCTGCGACGGCCCACCAAGTCGCGGAGGGTCTCGGTCGGGCGGGCGCAGCCGCGGGGTGCCTGGCGCAAGGTGCCGGTGGGGGTGCTGCTTCCGCTTGCCGGCGTGACGGTGGTGGTGGGGTGGTTCGTGCCGCTGCTCGGCCTCAGCCTTCTGGTCTTCCTCGTGGTGGATGTGGCGCTCGGCGCGGTTGCGGGGCGGCGGGCCGCCGCGTAGCCGTCTCGTCTCCGGAGCGGCCGGTGGGCCCGTACTCCTGTGTGGAGTACGGGCCCACCGTTGTTTTGCGGGGTTCTGTTGGCCCTGCGGGGCTGTTCCCCACCCCGCCCTTTCACCGTTTCCCGGGCTCCGCCCAGACCCGTTGCGCTCAAACGCCGCGCGGGCTGGAGGTGCTCCGCGCGGGCTGGTGGAGCTCCGCGCGGGCTGGTTCAGGGGGCGTACTTGTAGCCCACTCGGCGGACCGTTTGGATTGCGCCTCGGTGGGCCGTGCCCAGTTTGCGGCGGAGGCGGGCCACGTGGACGTCCACGGTCCGGCCGTCGCCGACGTGGCCGTAGCCCCATACCGTGGTGACCAGTTGGTCCCGGCTGTGCACCCGGTGCGGGTGGGCCACCAGGTGGGCCAGCAGCTCGAACTCCAGGTACGTCAGGTCCAGTACCTGGCCGTCGACCTCGGCGGTGCGCTGCGCGGCGTCGATGCGGACCAGCGCGTCACCGGTGGTGGTGGACGGGGATGCGGGCGGGGTGGGAACGGACTGGGGGGCGAAGGCGATCGGCTGCTGGTCGGCGGGGACGAGGACCAGGTAGCCGACCATCGGCGGCTGGCCCGGGAGCGCCGGCAGGGAGTGCTGCGGCGCGGGCAGCCATGTGGCGCCGGGCGGCAGCAGGTCGGCAACCCGGGCGACCTCGTCCGGGGCCACGGCGCGCAACCGGTGTCGCGGACTGGAGGGGAAGGGCAGGGGTGCGGTCGCAGCGGAGGCGGCGGACGTCAGGGAACGGGTCTGAGACATGAGTGGTCAGCTCTTTCACGCGGAGTGGTCGGCAGGAGACGTGCGTACGTCGTCGATGCACCGCGCAGACCGAAGGCCTCGGGAAGGTCGGGTCGAGTCCCGGGGAGGCTTTAGAGGGCCGGCGCGTTCGTCGCGCGGCAACACACCCGGTCGAAGTCGTGATCCTGACGGGACGGCCAGAACGGCTCGAGGTCGCTGCGACCGGTCGAGGTGTGCGAATGGCTGGCCATGGGCCCATTGAAGCAGACGCGTGCCGCCCCGGGCAGACCCCGTCTCATCTGGTGGATCGGAATCTCATATCCAGGGGCCGGGGTACGGCAACGCCCGCCGGACCAAGGGGGTTCGGCGGGCGTTGGCGGGTGTCGGAGGCCGGGTCAGACCAGGCCGTCCTTCTCCAGGCCGGTGCAGCAGGTGTCCGTGATCAGGCGGGTCACCACGTACGGGTCCACGTTGGCGTTCGGGCGGCGGTCCTCGATGTAGCCCTTGCCGTCCTTCTCCACCTGCCACGGGATGCGGACCGAGGCGCCGCGGTCGGAGACGCCGTAGCTGAACTCGTTCCACGGGGCGGTCTCGTGCAGACCCGTCAGACGCTCGTCGATGCCCGCGCCGTAGTTCTTGACGTGGTCCAGGGGCTTGCTGCCCTCGCCCAGCGCCTCGCACGCGGAGATGATCGCGCGGTAGTCCTCGCGCATCGCCTTCGTGGAGAAGTTGGTGTGCGCGCCCGCGCCGTTCCAGTCGCCCTTCACCGGCTTCGGGTTCAGCGTCGCGGAGACGTTGAAGTCCTCGGCGGTGCGGTACAGCAGCCAGCGCGCGACCCACAGCTGGTCCGCGACCTCCAGCGGGCCGAGCGGGCCCACCTGGAACTCCCACTGGCCGGGCATGACCTCGGCGTTGATGCCGGAGATGTCCAGGCCCGCGGCCAGGCAGTGGTCGAGGTGCTTCTCGACGATCTCGCGGCCGAAGATCTCGTCCGAGCCGACACCGCAGTAGTAGCCGCCCTGCGCCGCCGGGAAGCCGCCGACCGGGAAGCCCAGCGGGCGCTGGCCGTCGAAGAAGGTGTACTCCTGCTCGATGCCGAAGATCGGCTCCTGTCCGGCGAACTTCTCGGCGACCGGCCGCAGCAGCGCGCGGGTGTTCGACTCGTGCGGGGTCATGTCGATGTTCAGCACCTCGCACAGCACCAGGACGTCGTTCCCGCCGCGGATCGGGTCCGGGCAGGAGAACACCGGCTGCAGGACGCGGTCGGAGGCGTGTCCCTCGGCCTGGTTGGTGCTCGAACCGTCGAAGCCCCAGATCGGCAGCTCGGCGCCGTCCGCGAGGATCTTCGTCTTGGAGCGCAGCTTGGCCGTCGGCGCGGTGCCGTCGATCCAGATGTACTCAGCCTTGTAGCTCACGGGCCCCATCCTTCGGTGCGTCGCGCCGCGCCGCGCAGGCTCTGCGGATGCTGCGGTGGGCGGTGCTGCGGTGTAGTCCGCAGCGTGCCCCGTGGCGATTTCTCATCCGTTGCCCGTGTGTGAACCCCGTGTTACCGGGGTTTACTCCGCAGCTCGGGTGGCTTGTGCGGGTCGGTGTCAGCACACCCGTCCGAGTGGGGCAGACTGACATGGTGAGCATTTCGTACGATTTGAGTCCCGTCGGCGATGACGCGGAACTCACCCCTCCGCCCGCCCGTCCCCGCGTCGGCCTGCTGGGCACCGGCCCCTGGGCCCGCCGTACGCACGCGCCCGCCCTGGCCGCCCACGCCGGATCCGAGTTCGCCGGGGTCTGGGGCCGCCGCCCCGAGGCCGCGGCCGGGCTGGCGGAGGAGTACGGCGTGAAGGTGTACGACGATCCCGACGCGCTGTTCGCCGACTGCGACGTGGCCGCCTTCGCCCTCCCGCCCGACGTGCAGGCCCCGCTGGCCGTCCGCGCCGCCGCCGCGGGCTGCGGGCTCCTGCTCGACAAGCCCGTCGCGACCACCGTCGAGGACGCCCGCGCCGTCGCCGACGCCGCCGAACGCCACGGCGTCGCCTCCGTCGTCTTCCTCACCCTCCGCTTCGCCGACCCGGCCGCGGCCTGGGTCGAGGAGCAGGCCGGCCGCTCCGGCTGGTTCAGCGCGAGCGCCCACTGGCTCGGCGCCGTCTTCCCGCCCGACGGCGCGCCCAGCGCGTACGCCGACTCGCCCTGGCGCAAGGCCAAGGGCGGCCTCTGGGACGTCGGTCCGCACGCCCTGTCCGTCCTGATCCCGGTCCTCGGCGAGGTCACCTCCGTCACCGCCGCCCGGGGGCCGTCCGACATGGTCCAGCTGGCCCTGCGCCACACCTCGGGCGCGGCCAGCACCGCCGTGCTCAGCCTGGGCGCGCCCGTCGCGGCGGCCGGGGTGGGCCTTGAGGTGCGCGGGGCCGAGGGCGTCTTCTCGCTGCCCAACTGGACCGACGTACCGGGTGCGTACGGGCGCGCGCTGGACGCGCTGCTCACCGCCGCCCGCACCGGGGTGCCGGACGCCCGCGACGCGCGGTTCGCGGCGCGGCTGACGGAGATCCTGGCGCAGGCGGAGGCGCAGCTGCCGGCCTGAGCGGGCCGGGGAGTGGCGGGGGTGTGGCGGGGCGTCAGGCCAGGACGACGACCTGGTGCATGCCCTTGATCGCGTGCGGGAGCCCGGTGACGTCGTCCGGGACGAAGCAGAGCAGGACGTACGTGCCCGGCGGCAGGTTCCGCGTCTCCAGCAGCACGGAGCGGCCCGGGGAGACGATGCCGAGGCCGACGGGCCGTCCGGCGTAGGGCAGCGGGCCGGGCGCAACGCGGTCGAAGACGGCCTGGAGCTGCGCGTCCGTGGTGCCGGGCGCGACGGGCTGGAGCGCCATCTCGTGCAGCTCGTCCGAGGCGTTGTGCACCAGGATGCTGTCCCCGGCCCGGTCCAGGCCGTGGACCTCGAAGCGGGGGCCGTCCGCGGTGTCCCGTTCGAGCACGAGGCTGCCGGCGACGCCCGCCGGGCTGCTCGGACTGCTCGGGCCGATCAGGCTCTCGGCCGTCCCGTACGTCCGGCCGCCGTGGAGCCGGAGCGTGCGGGTGACCGGGTGCGCCGGGTCCGCGAGGAAGGCGCTGAAGTCCAGCAGGACGACCTCGCCCGCGCTGACCGGGGTCGTGAAGGTCTCCGCCACCGCCGGGGTGACCTGGGCCCCGCCGAACAGCTCCGCCCGGTCGCGTACCGCGGCGATGCCCTCGGCCGTGGGGACGGGCTGGTGGCTGACGGCCTTGGCGAGGTCGGCCAGCACCTGGTCCGCGCTCACGCCCGGGTGCGGCCGGAAGGCCTGCAGGAGGTGCCCGTTCGGGTCGTCGGTCGTGACCCGGAAGGACACCAGGCCCGCCTGCGCGGTCAGCGGCGCCTCGATGCCGGACGCGGTGACCTTCACGTCGACCGGGACCGGCGCCCGGCGGCCGAGGTCCGCCCCACCAGTGGCGGTGGCGGTGGCGCTGTCGGCTGCCGTGCCGGCCGTGGTGCCGGCGGCGGCCGGACCGCCAAGGGAAACGGTGAGAACGAGCGCGGCCAATGTGGCCGCCGCGCGCGGCCCGTGCTTGAGCAGTGCGGTACGCATGGGTCTCCTGTTCGTGGAACGGGCCCCCCGAACCAGGCCAGCGCCTTCGAAAGCCCGGGCGGCGACAGCCACGCACACTACGGTCCCGATCGAAACCGCCTGCCGGAAAACTGACTTATTTCAGAACGGCGTTGGCGACGATGATGACCAGGCCGATGGTGGCGTCCGCGAGGCCGATGAGCAGGGCCGAGCCGATCCGGTAGCGGACGCGGAGCGCCACGTAGGAGCCCAAGGCGAACAACAGCGCGGTGTTCAGGCCGAGCCCGACGGCCGTCACCCCGGTGGAGTCCCAGCCCGCGAACCCGGCCAGGACCAGCAGCAGCACGGTGGGCGCGGTGGCGGCGACGATCGGCCACTCGGTCCACAGGGCCCGCACCAGCAGCCGCCACCGGTGGGCGGCGGAGTCGGTCCGGTGTTCGGCCATGTGGTGCGCGTACCCGTGCGCGAGCCCCCCCGCCACGGCGGTGACGAGGATCCAGAGGGCGTCCTGGAAGGGCAGGTACGGCCCGCCCTCCCGGTCGAGCGCGGCGAGCAGCGCAGACGCGAGCACGGTCCCGTACACCCCGCCGAACATCCAGTCGGACCCGCGGCGGGCCGGGGGGACGCCCGGACGGGGGCCCGTCGGAGGCTGCGGGTTCAGCGGTGTGCGCACGATGCTCCTTTGGTCCGGTATCTGCCTTTTACTCGGTTTCACACCCTACGAGGTGGGAGGGTGAGGACGGGATGAGGACGGGATGCGGAGCGCCTGCGCGGGCGCCTGTGAGGGCGTACACGAGGAAGCCGGCGGGGCGGTGTCGGCGCCGCCGACGGCGGCGACCGCCGTCGCCAGGGCTTGTGCCGCCCGGGTGAAGGCCGCTTCCGGGGCTGCTGCGTAGCCGACGACCAGGCCCTCGCGGGCCGGGGCGGCCTGGTCCGGGGCTGCGGTCCTGGCTGCCGGGTGGCGGTACGAGGAGAGGCCGTCCAGGGAGATGCCCGCCGCGTGCGCCGCGGCCAGTGCGGCCCGCTCCGTACCGGGCGGGAGTCCCACCACCGCGTGCAGGCCCGCCGAGATGCCCGTCACCCGCAGGTGCGGGGCGCGCGCCGCCAGGACGGCGGCCAGCAGGTCGCGGCGGCCGCGGTAGCGGGCGCGCATGCGGCGGACGTGGCGGTCGTACGCGCCGCACTCGACGAAGTCGGCCAGCGCCAGCTGGTCCAGGGCGCTCGCCCAGGACTCCCGCAGCCCCTTCGCCGCGAGCACCGGCTCGACCAGGTCGTCCGGCAGCACCAGCCAGCCGAGGCGGACCGCGGGGGACAGGGATTTGCTGAGCGAGCCCGCGTAGACGACCCGGGCGGGATCCAGGCCCTGGACGGCGCCGATCGGCTTGCGGTCGTACCGGAACTCCCCGTCGTAGTCGTCCTCCACGATCAGCCCGCCCGTCGTACGGGCCCACTCCACGGCGGCGGCCCGCCGCCCCGGCAGCAGGCTGACACCGGTCGGGAACTGGTGCGCCGGGGTGAGCAGCAGCGTGCGCGCCCGCGCCGGGACGAGGTCGGTACGGGCCCCGCCCCCGTCGACCGGGACCGGATGGGGCCGCACCCCGGCGGCGTCCAGGACGCCGTGGTGGAAGGGGAGTCCGTACTCCTCCACCGCCCAGTCGCGGGGCCGGACGGAGGCGAGCAGGCGCAGCCCGTTCGCGAAGCCGGAGCAGACCACGATGTTCTCCGGGCCGGTCCGCACGCCCCGCGCCCGGGCCAGGTACGCGGCCAGCGCCCGCCGCAGCTCGGGCCGGCCCCGCGGATCCCCGGGGCCGAAGGCCTCGGTCGGGGCCTGCGCGAGGGCCCGCCGGGCGCTGGTGGACCACGGACCCCGCGGGAAGGAGGCCGGGTCGGGCTTGCCCTGCAGCATGTCGTGGCGGGGTTCCGCGGGGACGGGCCAGGTCCGGGTCGCCGGCGGCGCGGCCGCGCCGGCCGCGGTCGAGGCGGTGGCCGAGGTGTGCAAGGCGGCCGAGGTGGCCGAGGTGGCCGCCCCCTCGGCGACCCGGGTGCCGGAGCCCTGCCGGGCGGTGAGCCAGCCCTCCGCCACCAGCTCGGCGTACGCGTCGGCGACGGCGTTGCGGGCCAGCCCGAGGTCGGCGGCCAGGGCCCGGTAGGGCGGCAGCCGGGTCCCGCCGGCGAGCCGCCCGCTGCGCACGGCTTCGCGCAGCGCCTTGGCGAGGGCGGTGCGGCGGGAGCCGTGCGCGGGGAGGTCGAGGTGCAGGTCGGCGCCGCCACCCGGGCCGGCGGCCCCGTCGGTGGCGCCGGTGTCGGCGGTGTCGTCGGAGGTCATGGCGGGGAGCGTACGGCGCGGCCCCGCACCCCGGGCGCGGCGTGTCGGCGCAGGCCGGCCGGAGGTCAGCCGCGGCGGGAGAGGGCCTCGCGGACGGCCTCCTCCGAGCGCCCGACCACGGCCGTGCCGTCCTCCGCGGTGATGATGGGCCGCTGGATGAGCTTCGGGTGCGCCGCCAGGTGGGCGATCCAGCGGGCCCGCGCCTCCTCGGTCTCCTCGCGCGGCAGCTCCCGTACGCCGGTCTCCTTCGCGAGGGGGTCGGAGGTGCGCGTGATGTCCCAGGGCTCCAGGCCGAGCCGGCCCAGCACCTCGCGGATCTCGTCCTCGGAGGGCACGTCCTCCAGGTAGCGGCGCACCGTGTAGTCGGCGCCCTCGGCGTCGAGCAGGGTCAGTGCGCTGCGGCACTTCGAGCAGGCGGGGTTGATCCAGATCTCCATGGCTCCCAGCCTAGTCAGAGCCGCTCCGGCCAGGGCCTTTGTCAGTGGCCCGCCGTAAAATCGAGGGAGTACGACAGGAAGCCAACTACCGTTTGGGAGGCTGTAGATGGCCACTGCCACGATGCTTCGGCCCGTCAAGAAGAAGCCGCTGCCCGCGGGTCTGCCCCGGGAGTGGTACGAGAGCCACAACCGCCGGCTGAAGGCGATGCGGCTGGCGATATCCCTGCTCGACTCGGGGACGTACGACGCACGGCGGGCCACCAACCGGAAGATCCGGACCATGGCCGTCCGGACCGGCATCCACCGGCCGTCGAACACCACGTGCAAGCTGGTGCGCGCGTTCATCGTGAGCAACGCGGGCTGAGCGCTGGGGGCGGGGTGTTCCGGCGCTCGGCCGGGGCGCCCCGCCCGTTTCGTGCTACCCGCTTCCGCTCCCCGTCCTCCTCACGACACCTGCGTCCCGTCCTCTGCGCAGAGCACCAGCAGGGCCACGTCGTCGCGCGGGCCGCCCGAGGTGAAGGTGACGAGGTCCTGCCACACGGCGCCGACCAGGCCGGCCGGGTCCGCCGAGGCGGGAGTGTCCACGACCGGGATGCGGGTGGCCAGGGGGTAGAAGTGGCCGGCCGCGTCGCGGGCCTCGGTGACCCCGTCCGTGACGGCGAGCAGCCGGTCGCCCGGCCGCAGCGGAAGGCCCGTGACGGCGGCGGCGGTGTCCCCGGTGAGCCCGAGCCCGAGCGGCGGACCGGGCTCCACCGCCACCTCGGACACCGACCGGCCGCGCAGCAGGAGCGCCGGCGGATGCCCGCACGAGACGATCCGTACGAGTTCCAGCCCGGGCGGGAACTCCAGCAGCAGGGCCGTGGCGAACAGCTCCGGGCGCGCGCAGGAGGCACCACCCGAATCCGCCGCGTCGGCGGTGTCCGCCAGCAGCCGGCGGTCGAGCCGGGCGGCGACACCCGTCAGCTCCGGATCGTCCAGCACCCCTTCGCGGAACGCGCCGAGCAGCGCCGCCACCGTGCCGACCGCGGCCAGGCCGTGCCCCTGCACGTCCCCGACCAGGGCCCGCACCCCGTACGGCCCGGCCCGTACGTCGTACAGGTCCCCGCCGACCAGCGTGCCGCGCTGCGCCGCCCGGTACAGCCCGGCGCAGCGCACCCGGCCGACCCGGTCCGGCACCGGCGGCAGCACCGCCAGCTGCGCCGCCTCCGCCACGGTCCGTACGCTGACCAGCTGGGCGTCGCGGCGCCGCCGGACCCAGGCGATCACCACGCTGAGCACCCCGATCGCGGCCACCGTGGCCAGGTCCGCGCCGTGCGGGTGCGCCACCCCTGTCCACGGCCCGCCGAGCAGGGCCAGCACCAGCCCGGCGAAGACGGCGGTGCCCGCGGCCCCGTACGCGAAGGCCGCCACCGGCGGCACCCCGGCGAGGAAGTAGCCCAGCTCGACGCCCGGGGTGATCCGCTGCGCGAGCACCAGCACCACCAAGGCCACCGCGGGCGCGATGCGGGCCCAGCGCGGCGGTGGCTCCCCGCGCAGCCAGCCCGGCTCCTGGCGTCGGCGTCTCACTCCTCCACCCTGGTACGGGGCCCCGGGCCGCGCACCCCGGACCGGATCCGCCGGGTGGCCCGCCGGCGCCCGTACGCCGACAGTGGTCCCGTGACGGATGCGACGGCCCCGCGGGGCGGGCAGGGCGACCTGAGCGGGGCGATGAGCACCCGGCTGAACTGGCTGCGGGCGGGGGTGCTCGGGGCGAACGACGGGATCATCTCCACCGCCGGGCTGGTGGTCGGCGTCGCCGGGGCGACGACCTCGCGCCCGGCGATCCTGGCGGCGGGGGTGGCCGGGCTGCTGGCCGGGGCCTTGTCGATGGCGGCGGGGGAGTACGTGTCGGTCAGCTCCCAGCGGGACTCCGAGCGGGCCGCGCTGGACGTGGAGCGGCGGGAGCTGGCCGAGGCGCCGGAGGCGGAGCTCGAGGAGCTGACCGAGCTGCTGGCGGCCCGCGGGCTGAGCCGGGAGCTGGCGCGGGAGGCGGCGGTGCAGCTGACGGCGCGGGACGCGCTGCGGGCCCATGCCCGGGTGGAGCTCGGCATCAACCCCGACGAGCTGGCCAACCCCTGGCACGCGGCGTTCGCCAGCCTGGTCGCGTTCACGGTGGGGGCCGTGCTGCCGCTGCTGGCGATCGTCCTGCCGGGGCCCTCCGGGCGGGTGCCGATCACGGTGGCGGCCGTGGTGGCCGCGCTCGTCCTGTGCGGGGTGGTCAGCGCCCGCCTGGGCGGTGCCCCTGCCGGCCGGGCGGTCCTGCGCAACGTGACCGGCGGCGCCCTGGCAATGGCGGTCACCTACGCGGTGGGCACCTGGCTCGGCACCGCCTGAGCCACCGCCTCCGCACCTCCGAACCCGGGGCAGCCCCGCCCGGCTCCCGAAGCCCCCGGCAAACTCACCCCCGCCCCGCTTCCGAAGCCGAGGGCCGGCACCTTCAGCCCCGTCCCGCCTCCGAAGCCGAGGGCCGGCACCTTCAGCCTCGTCCTGCTTTCGAAGCCGAGGGCCGGCACCTTCAGCCCCGTCCTGCTTTCGAAGCCGAGGGCCGCACCTTCAGCCTCGCCGGCGTTTGAGGCGCGGGGTCTGGGGCGGAGCCCCAGGGGCCCGACCGGCTCCGCCGACGCCTGTGGCCGGGGCCGGCCATTCCGTGCTCGTCCCGCTGTCGAAGCGGGGGTCGGCAAACCCAGCCCCGCCGGCGTTTGAGGCGCGGGTCCGGGCAGAGCCCGGTGCCCGGCGGAGCCGGGTTCCTCGGGGCGCCGCCCCACGCCCTGCGGCGCCAG
>NZ_JBEZVK010000041.1:44534-66952 GCF_040636955.1 Streptomyces sp. NPDC032472 | reverse complement strand
CAGCCCCCGGCCGCCCCGCCGCAGCCGCCCGTACCGCCCGCCGCGCCGCCGCAGCCGCCTGTACCGCCGACCGCGCCCGCCGGACCGGCGGTCCCGCCGCCGGGGCAGCCCGCGTACGGCTACCCGCAGCCGCAGGGCTACGGCTACCCGCAGCAGGGCGCCCCGGGCCCCTACGGCGCGCCCACCGCCCCGATGCAGGCGGCCCAGCCGACCCCGCCCGCGGGCGGCGGCAGCCAGAAGAAGACCCAGCTGATGATCATCGGCGCGGCGGCGCTCGCCGTCGTCCTCATCGTCGCCGGCGGCCTCTGGTACGCCTCGGGCGACGGCGGCGGCAACGAGCCGGAGGCCAAGGGCGGCAGCACGGGCGCGAGCAGCCCCGCCGCCGGCACCGGCTCGGAGAAGGTGCCCGCCAGCACCAAGAGCCGGCCGCTGTTCAACCAGCCGAGCCCGGCGCCCGACGACCTCGTCTCCGTCCCCGGCTCCTGGCTGACCGACTCGGTGTACGCCAAAACCGACATCGGCAAGGTCGTCGGCTACAACCTCGTCGACGGCGGCAAGAAGTGGGAGCTGCCCTTCCCCGGCGAGATCTGCGGCGCGACCAAGCACGTCAGCGACAACAAGACCGCGGTGCTCTTCCGGGCGACCCAGTCGACCCCCGAGAACAAGTACCCCCAGTGCACCGAGGTCGGCGTCATCGACCTGAACGCCGGCAAGCTCCTGTGGCAGGGCAACGCCAAGGGCACCGCCACCGGCGACAAGCCCGCCGACCTCGAAGAGGTCACCCTCAGCGGCCAGACCGTCGCCGCGGCGGGCCTGCGCGGCGGCGCCGCCTGGAACCTCGCCGACGGCAAGTCCCTGTGGGCGCCGAAGCTCGAGGCCGACAACTGCCACGACGAGGGCTACGCGGGCGGCGAGGCCCTCGCCGTCATCCGCAAGTGCGGATCCATCGGCAACCAGACCGTCCTCGCCCAGAGCCTCGATCCGAAGACCGGCGCGGTCACCGCCTCGTACAAGCTCTCCGAGGGCATCGAGGACGCCTCGATCATCTCCACCAAGCCGCTGGTCGTCGCCGCCGACGTCGGCAAGACCGCCAAGAACGCCACCGGCATCAGCGACCTGTTCGTCATCGACGCCAAGGGCGAGCTGAAGGCGCGCATCTCCACGGCCTCCGGCAACCTCGGCGGCAAGTGCAGCATCACGTACGTGGAGAAGTGCACCAACATCGTCGTCGGCAACGGCAAGGTGTACGTGCCCTCGATCGAGCACCAGGGCGGCGACCCCACCTACCCCGGCCGCACCAACGAACTGCTCTCCTTCGACCTGGAGACCGGCAAGCAGACCAACGACAAGGCCGACGCGGGCGAGCGGTACACCATCTACCCGCTGCGCATGGACGGGCCCAACGTCATCGCCTACAAGGTGCCCCCGTACGACAAGGGCGGCCAGGTCGTCTCCATCGACGGCACGACGATGAAGGAGACCCTGCTGATGCAGAACCCGGCGGACAAGGCCAGCCGCGCCCTCGAGACGGCCTACTCGCCGGACTACTCCGAGTACCGGTACCACAACGGCAAGCTCTTCATGGCGCGCACCAACGTCAGGAAGCCGTACTCGCCGGGCGATCAGGAGTACCTGTTCGCCTCGTGGACCGCCGGCTGAGCAGGAGCCGAACCCCGGCCGTCCCACGGTCACCGCAGCCCCCGGAAGGTCCGCCTTCCGGGGGCTTCTGCGCGGTATCCGCCGCGCACCGTCGAACAAGCGTGTAGCTTGCCGGGGCAGAAGGGTCGGGGGTGGGAGCCCAATGGGCGTACGGGTCATGGTGGTCGACGAGCACCGGCTGCTGGCCGAGGCGCTCGCCTCGGCCCTGAAGCTGCGCGGGCACCGGGTGCTGGCCGCCGCCGCGCCGGCCGCGGGCGCCGCAGAGCTGGTCATCAGCCGGGCGCCGGAGGTCTGCCTGCTCGGCACGGCGACCCCGGCCGAGCCGGGGGTCTTCGAGCCGGTCGTCCGCATCAAGCGGGAGCGGCCGCAGATCGCGGTGGTGGTCCTCGGCCCGGTGCCGAGCCCGCGCGGGATCGCGGCCGCCTTCGCCGCGGGCGCCTCCGGGTACGTACGCCAGGACGAGCGCATCGAGGGCGTCGAGCGGGCCCTGGCCAAGGCGCGGGCGGGCGAGGCCGCGGTCTCCCCGCAGCTGCTGCAGGGGGCCTTCGCGGAGCTGCTGAACCCGGCGGTCCAGCCGGACGACGAGGGCAGCCGGCTGCTGCGGCTGCTCACCCCGCGCGAGGTGGAGGTGCTCGTCCGGGTCGCCGAGGGCGAGGACACCCGGCTGATCGCGGCGGGCATGGAGATCGCCCCGAGCACGGCGCGCACGCACGTGCAGCGGGTGCTGATGAAACTGGGCGTGGGCTCCCGGTTGGAGGCGGCCGCGCTGGCCGCCCGGACCGGTCTGCTGGAGCGGGCCGTGCTGCCGCGGACGGACGCCGATTTCCCCGGACGGCCGTAATCCGGTATGCCAGTGACCGGCACGTGCACGCATCGCGCGTGCGTTCCCCCGTGAGAGGCAGCAAACGAGTGAGCAAGACGACGGCGTCTTCCAAGTACATGGTCACCGGCGGTGCCGGCTACGTCGGCAGTGTCGTCGCGGCCCACCTCCTGGAGGCCGGCCACGAGGTCACCGTCCTCGACGACCTCTCCACCGGCTTCCGCGAGGGCGTCCCGGCCGGGGCCGCGTTCATCGAGGGCCGCATCCAGGACGCCGCCCAGTACCTGGACCCCTCCTACGACGCCGTGCTGCACTTCGCGGCGTTCTCCCAGGTCGGCGAGTCCGTCGCGAACCCGGCGAAGTACTGGGACAACAACGTCGGCGGCACCCTCGCCCTGCTGAACGCCATGCGCGGGGCGGGCGTGCGCAAGCTGGTCTTCTCCTCGACCGCGGCCACCTACGGCGAGCCCACCGAGGGCCTGCTGACGGAGGCGTCGGCGACCCGGCCCACCAACCCGTACGGCGCCTCCAAGCTGGCCGTGGACCATATGATCGCCGGCGAGTGCGCGGCGCACGGCGTGGCGGCGGTCTCGCTGCGCTACTTCAACGTCGCGGGCGCGTACGGGCAGTACGGCGAGCGGCACGACCCCGAGACGCACCTGATCCCGCTGGTGCTCCAGGTGGCCCTGGGCGAGCGGGCGGCGATCTCGGTGTTCGGCGAGGACTACCCGACGCCGGACGGCACCTGCATCCGCGACTACATCCACGTGGCCGACCTGGCGGAGGCCCACCTGGCCGCGCTGACGGCCGCCACCCCGGGCGAGCACCTGGTCTGCAACCTGGGCAACGGGGCCGGCTTCTCCGTCCGCGAGGTCATCGAGACCGTCCGCAAGGTCACCGGCCACGACATCCCGGAGGTCGTCGCGGAGCGCCGCGCCGGCGACCCGGCGGTGCTCGTCGCCTCGGCGCGGGCCGCGCAGGAGAGGCTCGGCTGGACCCCGTCCCGCCCGGACCTCACCGGCATCATCACCGACGCGTGGAACTTCACGCGCGCACTGCGTTCCTGACGCCGCGCCGCCCGCGCGCACCGCGGGCACCATCCGCCCCGTACCTCCCGCGCCCCCGCACTCCGTCGTGCCGGGGGCGCGGTGCGTGGGCGGCGTGTACGCGGGGTCGTACGCCGGGAGCGGTGCAGAGCCTCGGGTGCGTTGCGGGGGCGTGGGCCGAGCGGAGTGCGCCGTGGGCGGGCGCAGCGCGCGGGCGCCCGGCGTGCACACGCCGGGTGAAATGCCCCCCGTGCAACTGCCCGGGGCACCTCTTGGGCCGGAAACCGTCTTCCGGACCCGCAGGACCGTCGAAAACAGGCCACGGCAGGGCGCCTTGGAGACCGTGCAGCCGGAAAATCGCTCGGAAAACTTCTGCTATTCGGCCAACCGCGGGCCGCCGCCCGCTCTACGCTGATGCGTGACACCGGTGGGGGCCGGTGTTGATTCAGGGGTCGAGACACGCCGGGTACGGCGTCCGGTCCGGGGTAATGCAGAGATGTTGCGGCGGCGGCCGCGGCAGCTGCGGATCATCACCCGGTCCGGGCGCCGTACCCGCAGTCGTCCGTTCCCCGACCCTTGGGGGTTTTGTGGTTCGCATCCGAGTACTCGTGGTCGACGACCACCGCATCTTCGCCGAATCGCTCGCCGCGGCGCTCGCGGCCGAGCCCGACGTCGACGTGTCCGCGGCCGGCAGCGGCACCGCGGCGCTGCGCTGCCTGGAGCGCGCGGTGGCCGAGGGCCGCCGCTTCGACGTGCTCCTGGTCGACGCCGATCTCGGCGCCTCCGCCGGGTCGGTGCCCGCGCAGCGCGCCTCGGGCTCCGGGCCGCCACCGTCGTCCGGCACCGACGGGATCGCGCTGGTCGCGGGCGTGCGGGGCTCCCACCCCGCGGTCCGCACGATCGTCCTCGCCGAGCGCGACGACCCGCGCCGGGCCGCGGTCGCCCTGCAGGCGGGCGCCTCCGGCTGGGTGGCCAAGGACTGCTCGCTCTCCCGGCTGCTGGCCGTCATCCGCGGCGTGCTGCGCGAGGAGACCCATCTGCCGCCCGCGCTGCTGACCGGGGTGCTCCGGGAGCTGACGGCCGCGCGCAAGCACCGCAGTGACAGCGAGCGGCTCGTGGAGTCCCTCACGCCGCGCGAGCACGAGGTGCTGCGCTGCATGGTGGCGGGGCTCGGCCGCAAGGACGTCGCGGCCCGGCTGTTCCTGTCCCCGCACACCGTCCGCACGCACATGCAGAACGTGCTGGGCAAGCTGGGCGTGCACTCCACGCTCGCCGCGGTGGCGCTGGCCCGGCGGGCGGGCGTACGGCCGGCGGAGCTAGCCGGGGATGTTGTCGAACGGAGCGGTCAACTGGCGTAGCAGGGCGGCGAGGTCGGCGCGTTGGGCCTGCGAGAGCTGGGCCAGGATCGCCCGCTCCTGGGCCAGCAGCCCGGCGAGGGCCTGGTCGGCGCGGTCGCGGCCCTCGGGGGTCAGCCGGACCAGGACCCCGCGCCGGTCGTTGGGGTCGGGCAGCCGCTCGACGAGGCCCTTCTTGGCGAGCCGGTCGATGCGGTTCGTCATGGTGCCGGAGGTGACCAGAGTCTGCGTCAGCAACTGGCCGGGGGAGAGCTGGTAGGGCGCGCCGGCGCGCCGCAGGGAGGTCAGCACGTCGAACTCCCACGGCTCCAGGCCGTGCTCGGAGAAGGCCAGCCTGCGGGCGCGGTCGAGGTGGCGGGCGAGCCTGCTCACGCGGCTCAGCACTTCGAGCGGTTCCACGTCGAGGTCAGGGCGCTCCCGCCGCCATGCCGCGACCAATCGGTCGACCTCGTCCTCCATGCCGATCAGTGTAAGGGGTCTGTCGACGTGAAGTCTCTTGAATTCGAGATTCCAGGAGGTGTATATCTTGAAAACATGAATCTCGACGTCAAGATATATTTCGTTCGTCGATGGGCATGGAGGGGGCCGGAACCGCTTCCGCTTCCGCCCGACCCGCCAGCAGGGAGGCTCGAACATGCATTCCGATATCGCAGCGTCGGCCCGTATCCCCACGGCCACCACCCACGCCGCGCCCACCTGGGACCCCCAGCAGTACCTCCGGCACGCAGGACACCGAACCCGGCCCTTCCTCGATCTCCTGAACCGCATACCCGAACTCCCCACCCGCCCCGCCCGCATCGCCGACCTCGGCTGCGGCCCCGGCAACGTCACCGCCCTGCTCGCCGACCGCTGGCCCGAGGCCCACATCACCGGCTTCGACCTCTCCCCGGAGATGCTGCGCCGCGCCGACGCCGAGCACGCGGGACGCACCCCGGGCGGCGGCACCCTCGACTTCCGGCCGGCGGACATCGCCGGCTGGCTGCCCGAAGAGCCCTATGACCTGATCGTCTCCAACGCCGCACTCCAGTGGGTCCCCAGCCACCCCGGCTCCTTCGGCGCCTGGATCAACACACTGCGCCCCGGAGGCACCTTCGCCTTCCAGATCCCGGGCAACTTCACCGCACCCAGCCACGCCCTGCTCGCCCAGCTGTGCGACAGCCCGCGCTGGCGCGACCGGCTCGCCGGGCACGGCGCCCGCTACATCCACATCCTCGACCCCGCCGAATACCTCGCCCGCCTCACCGAGCTCGGCTGCACCGCCGACACCTGGGAAACCACGTACTACCAGCTGCTGCCCGGGCCCGACCCCGTCCTGGACTGGGTCAAGGGCACCGCCCTGCGGCCCGTCCTGACCGCCCTGGGCGACGACCGCAAGGCCGCCGAGGGCTTCCTCGCCGAATACCGCGACCTGCTGCGCGCCGCGTACCCGCCCGGGCCGCGCGGCACCGTCTTCCCGTTCCGCCGGATCTTCGCCGTCGCCGTCAAGGAGCACTGACCTTGCTGACCGCCGTCGACCACGTCCAGCTCGCAGCGCCGCCCGGCTCGGAGGACCGGCTCCGCGCGTATTACACCGACGTCCTGGGCATGGCCGAGATCCCCAAACCGCCCGTCCTCGCCGCCCGCGGCTGCTGGTTCGCCGCCGGATCCGTAACGCTCCACCTCGGCGTCGAGGAGGACTTCCACCCGGCCCGCAAGGCCCACCCGGGGCTGAGGGTGACGGGGATCGAGGAGTACGCCACCAGACTCGGGGAACGCGGTGCCACCGTCGTCTGGGACGACGACCTGCCAGGACACCGCCGCTTCTACTCCGAGGACCCCGTCGGCAACCGGCTCGAATTCCTCGAGCCCCTGACCCCGCCGGCCGGCGGCCTCCCGACCGGCTGACGCTGCACACGACGACGCCCCGCCCGCGCTTCCTGCGCAGGCGGGGCGCCGCCACGTCTCAGCTCTTGCGGTGGCCCACCAGGCGCGGCTTCGACTCCAGGCCGTCCAGCCCGTGCCAGGCCAGGTTCACCAGGTGCGCCGCGACCTCCGCCTTCTTCGGCCGGCGCACGTCCAGCCACCACTGCCCGGTCAGCGCCACCATCCCCACCAGCGCCTGCGCGTACAGCGGGGCCAGCTTCGGATCGAAGCCGCGCGCCTTGAACTCCAGACCCAGGATGTCCTCGACCTGCGTGGCGATATCGCTGATCAGCGAGGCGAACGTACCCGTCGACTGCGCCACCGGCGAATCCCGCACCAGGATCCGGAACCCGTCCGTGTAGGACTCGATGTAGTCCAGCAGCGCGAACGCCGCCTGCTCCAGCAGCTCCCGCGGATGACCGGCCGTCAGCGCACCCGTCACCATGTCCAGCAGCTGGCGCATCTCCCGGTCCACCACGACCGCGTACAGGCCCTCCTTGCCGCCGAAGTGCTCGTACACCACCGGCTTGGACACCCCGGCCTTCGCCGCGATCTCCTCCACCGACGTGCCCTCGAAGCCCTTCTCGGCGAACAGGGCGCGGCCGATGTCCAGCAGTTGCTGGCGCCGCTCGGCGCCCGTCATCCGGACCCGGCGACCTCGCCGGGGCTTGTCGCTGCTGGAAATGCTGCCGTCGATCGCCACGTCCCCCATCATGCCGCGTTCGCGGCGTTTTCCCTGCGTCGGGCATCGATGCGGGAGCCCGACGGCCAGCGCACGTCCGTGGCCCAGCCCGCCAGCTCGAACCAGCGGATCAGCCGGGCGCTGGAGTCGAGCTGCCCGCGCAGCACCCCGTGCCGGGCCGACGTCGGATCCGCATGGTGCAGGTTGTGCCAGGACTCCCCGCACGACAGCACCGCCAGCCACCACACGTTGCCCGAGCGGTCACGGGACTTGAACGGGCGCTTGCCGACCGCATGGCAGATCGAATTGATCGACCACGTGACGTGGTGCAGCAGCGCCACCCGCACCAGCGAGCCCCAGAAGAACGCCGTGAACGCCCCCCACCAGGACAACGTCACCAGGCCCCCCACCAGCGGCGGGATCGCCAGCGACAGCGCCGTCCACCCGATGAAGCCGCGACTGATCCGCCGGATCACCGGGTCCTTGACCAGGTCCGGGGCGTACTTCTGCTGGTCGGTCTGCTCCTCGTCGAACAGCCATCCCACGTGCGCCCACCACAGGCCCTTCAGCAGCGCCGGAAGCGTCTCCCCGAACCGCCACGGCGAATGCGGATCACCCTCGTGGTCGGAGAACCTGTGGTGCTTGCGGTGGTCCGCCACCCAGCGCACCAGCGGCCCCTCCACCGCCATCGAGCCCATCACCGCCAAGGCCACCCGCAGCGGCCGCTTGGCCTTGAACGAACCGTGCGTGAAATGCCGGTGGAAGCCGATCGTCACGCCGTGGCAGGTCAGGAAGTACATGAACGCCAACAGCCCCAGGTCCAGCCAGCTCGCCCCCTGGCCCCAGGCCAGCGGCACCGCCGCCAGCAGCGCCAGGAACGGGACGGTGATGAACAGCAGCAGCGCTACCTGCTCGACGGACCGTTTGCTCTCGCCGCCGAGCGTCGCGGACCGGGCGGAGGAGTCGGTGGGCGTGGAATCAGAGGGCGCCGAGGTGCCCTCGAACAGATCGGGACTGGTGGTCATGAGCGTCCCCTGGGGGGTGAGGAGGAGGCAGGGACCCGGGCTACGGATGCGTAACCTACGGCAACGTAAGTATGGCAAAGCGACAGCCCCCGGCAAGAGGGGCGCGGCCGGACAGACCACACCCACCCCGCACCCGCACACCACACCCACGCCTCACCCGCACCCCGCCCCCAGGCGCACCCCCGGACCGCCCGCCGCCCCCTGCACACGGGCCGCGCGCCGCCTGGTGAGACGGTCACCGGGCCCGAGGGGCCGGACACCTATCCTTGGTGTCGTCGGACAGCGCGGTCCGCACGGGCAGCCGAGCTGCGCACCAGGTGGGGACACCCCCGGAGCCGATCCGGGACGGCGCCTCCGCGCACCCGGAGCGCGCCCGCAGCCCACCTCCCCGTAGCGCTCGACCACTGCAAGGAGCCGCACCTGTGAGCAGTGCCGACCAGGCCTCCTCGGCCCAGGCCCCCACCCGGGCACAGGCCCCCTCCACCGCCGACACCTCCGCCAACGCGGAGCTGCGCGCGGACATCCGCCGCCTCGGCGACCTCCTGGGCGAGACCCTCGTCCGCCAGGAGGGCCAAGAACTCCTCGACCTCGTCGAGCGCGTCCGCGCCCTGACCCGCACCGACGGCGAGGCCGCCGCCGCGCTGCTCGGCGACACCGACCTGGAGACCGCCGCCAAGCTCGTACGCGCCTTCTCCACGTACTTCCACCTCGCCAACGTCACCGAGCAGGTCCACCGCGGCCGCGAACTGCGCGCCCACCGCGCCGCCGAAGGCGGCCTGCTGGCCCGCACCGCCGACATGCTCAAGGACGCCGACCCCGAGCACCTGCGCGAAACGGTCCGCAACCTCAACGTCCGGCCCGTCTTCACCGCACACCCCACCGAGGCCGCCCGCCGCAGCGTCCTCAACAAGCTGCGCCGCATCGCCGCCCTGCTGGAGGAACCCGCCTCCGGCGCCGGCGACCGCCGCCGCCACGACCTGCGCCTCGCCGAGAACATCGACCTCATCTGGCAGACCGACGAACTGCGCGTCGCCCGCCCCGAGCCCGCCGACGAGGCCCGCAACGCCATCTACTACCTCGACGAGCTGCACGCCGGCGCCGTCGGCGACGTCCTCGAAGACCTCGCCGCCGAACTCCAGCGCGTCGGCGTCGAACTTCCCCCCGGCACCCGCCCCCTCACCTTCGGCACCTGGATCGGCGGCGACCGCGACGGCAACCCCAACGTCACCCCCGAAGTGACCCGCGAGGTGCTGATCCTCCAGCACGAGCACGGCATCACCGACGCCCTCGAACTCATCGACTACCTGCGCGGCCTGCTCTCCAACTCCATCCGCTACACCGGCGCCACCGAGGAACTCCTCTCCTCCCTCCAGGCCGACCTCGAACGCCTCCCCGAAATCAGCCCCCGCTACAAGCGGCTGAACGCCGAGGAGCCGTACCGCCTCAAGGTCACCTGCATCCGGCAGAAGCTCCTCAACACCCGCCAGCGCCTCGCCAAGGGCACCCCCCACGAGGAAGGCCGCGACTACCTCGGCACCTCCGAGCTCCTCACCGACCTCACCCTCGTACAGACCTCCCTGCGCGAGCACCGCGGCGCCCTCTTCGCCGACGGCCGCATGGACCGCACCATCCGCACCATCGCCGCCTTCGGCCTGCAACTGGCCACCATGGACGTCCGCGAACACGCCGACGCCCACCACCACGCCCTCGGCCAGCTCTTCGACCGGCTCGGCGAGGAATCCTGGCGCTACGCCGACATGCCCCGCGACTACCGGCAGAAGCTCCTCGCCAAGGAACTCCGCTCCCGCCGGCCCCTCGCCCCCACCCCGGCCCCCCTCGACCCGGCCGGACAGAAGACCCTCGGCGTCTTCTTCACCATCAAGGACGCCTTCGAGAAGTTCGGCCCCGAGGTCATCGAGTCCTACATCATCTCGATGTGCCAGGGCGCCGACGACGTCTTCGCCGCCGCCGTCCTCGCCCGCGAAGCCGGCCTGATCGACCTCCACGCCGGCTGGGCCAAGATCGGCATCGTCCCCCTGCTGGAAACCACCGACGAACTGCGCGCCGCCGACGTCATCCTCGACGAGATGCTCGCCGACCCCTCCTACCGGCGCCTGGTCTCCCTGCGCGGCGACGTCCAGGAAGTCATGCTCGGCTACTCCGACTCCTCCAAGTTCGGCGGCATCACCACCAGCCAGTGGGAAATCCACCGCGCCCAGCGCCGGCTCCGCGACGTCGCCCACCGCCACGGCGTGCGGCTGCGGCTCTTCCACGGCCGCGGCGGCACCGTCGGCCGCGGCGGCGGCCCCTCCCACGACGCGATCCTCGCCCAGCCCTGGGCCACCCTCGAAGGCGAGATCAAGGTCACCGAACAGGGCGAGGTCATCTCCGACAAGTACCTCGTGCCCTCCCTCGCCCGCGAGAACCTCGAATTGACCGTCGCGGCCACCCTGCAGGCCTCCGCCCTGCACACCCGGCCCCGCCAGTCCCACGACGACCTCGCCCGCTGGGACGCGGCCATGGACATCGTCTCCGAGGCCGCCCACGCCGCCTACCGCGAGCTCGTCGAGGACCCCGACCTGCCCGCCTACTTCTTCGCCGCCACCCCCGTCGACCAGCTCGCCGACCTCCACCTGGGCTCCCGCCCCTCCCGCCGACCCGACTCCGGCGCCGGCCTCGACGGCCTGCGCGCCATCCCCTGGGTCTTCGGCTGGACCCAGTCCCGCCAGATCGTCCCCGGCTGGTACGGCGTCGGCTCCGGCCTGAAGGCCCTGCGCGAAGCCGGCCAGGACGGCGCCCTCTCCGAAATGGGCACCCGCTGGCACTTCTTCCGCAACTTCCTGTCGAACGTCGAGATGACCCTCGCCAAGACCGACCTGCGGATCGCCCAGCACTACGTCGACACCCTCGTCCCCGACGAACTCAAGCACGTCTTCGACCGCATCCGCGCCGAACACGAGCTCACCGTCCGCGAGGTCCTGCGCATCACCGGCGGCGAAAAGCTCCTCGACTCCCAGCCCGTGCTCCAGCAGACCTTCGCCGTACGCGACGCCTACCTGGACCCCATCTCCTACCTCCAGGTGTCCCTGCTCGCCCGCCAGCGCGCCGCCGCCACCCGCGGCGAAGCCCCCGACCCCGTCCTGTCCCGCGCCCTCCTCCTCACCGTCAACGGAGTGGCCGCAGGCCTGCGCAACACGGGCTGACCCCACGGTCGAACGAACGGCCGGTACCCGCGCCCGTCACACGACGTGATGACGAGCGCGGAGACCGGCCGCTACCGTTGTCTTCCAAGACCACGATGCCGTCCATGGGAGCAGCCATGACCGCTGAGTCGGTGCACGACTGGACGCGGCCGCCACTCGACGGCTACACCGTGGACGACCTGCTGACACTGCCGGACCTCCCGCGACACACCGAGCTGATCGACGGGAGCCTGGTCTTCGTGAGTCCGCAGCGCTACGTCCACTCCGCGCTGATCGACCTCCTGGTGAACCGTCTGCGGCGGAGCGCGCCGGACCACCTCAAGGTCGCGCGCGAGATGACCGTGGTGATCGACAAAAGGAACGGCACCGAGCCGGACATCTCCGTCATCCGGCGCGAGGCGCTCACAGACACGAGGCAGACCCACTTCTACGCAGCGGACGTCCTGCTGGCCGTCGAAGTGGTCTCACCGGAGTCCGAGGCCCGGGACACCGACGCCAAGCTCCGCAAATACGCCAGGGCCGGCATCCCGAACTACTGGATCGTCAAGGACGACGGCGACGAGGAGGTCGAGCCCGTCGTGTACCTCTACGAACTCGACCCGCACACCCGCGCGTACGTGTGCCAGGGCATCCACACGAAGCCGTTCCGTGTCGACCGGCCCTACCCGGCCGACCTCGACTTCGAAGGACTCGACGACCTGTAGCCCTCACGCGTTGTACGCGGACTGCGCGCGCTCCAGACCCTCCGTGACCAGGCACTCCACCGCGTCCGCCGCCCGGTCCACGAACCAGTCCAGGTCCTTGCGCTCCGCCGACGAGAAGTCCTTCAGCACGAAATCCGCCACCTGCATACGGCCCGGCGGACGGCCGATACCGCAGCGGACCCGGTGGTACTCCGGCCCCATCGACTTCGTCATCGACTTCAGACCGTTGTGCCCGTTGTCGCCACCGCCCAGCTTCAGGCGCAGCGTCGCGTAATCGATGTCCAGCTCGTCATGGACCGCGACGATCTGGTCCACCGGCACCTTGTAGAAGTCACGCAGCGCCGTCACCGGCCCGCCCGACAGGTTCATGAACGACATCGGCTTCGCCAGCACCACCCGCCGGTTCGCCGGCCCCGGCGGCCCGATCCGGCCCTCCAGCACCTGCGCCCGCGCCTTGTGCGCCTTGAACTTGCCGCCGATCCGCTCCGCCAGCAGGTCCACCACCATGAAACCGATGTTGTGGCGGTTGCCGGCGTACTCACCGCCCGGGTTGCCCAACCCGACCACCAGCCAGGGGCTCGACTCGTCCGACATTCCTGCTCGCTCCTCTGCACATGGGACGACCGCCGTCCCGCTCCAGTGGAGCCGGACGGCGGTCGGTCGGCAAACGCGACGGGGAGGCTCAGGCCTCCGCGCCCTCCTCAGCGGCCTCGGCGGCCGGCTCCTCGGCCTGCGCGGAGACGACCTGCAGGACGACGGCGTCGCCCTCGGTCACCAGGGAGACGCCCGACGGCAGCGCGATGTCCTGCGCCAGGACGGACGCACCCGCGGCCAGACCCTCGACGGAGACCGTCAGGGGCTCGGGCAGGTGGGTGGCCTCGGCCTCGACCGACACCGTGGCGAGGACGTGCTCCAGCAGGTTGCCACCGGCGGCCAGGTCACCCTCGGTGTGAACCGGAACCTCGACCGTGACCTTCTCGCCCTTCTTGACGGCGAGGAAGTCGACGTGGTCGACGGTGCGCTTGATCGGGTCCTTCTGGACGGCCTTGGGGATGACCAGCTCGGTGCCCTCGCCCGCGATGTCCAGGGAGATCAGGACGTTCGGGGTCTTCAGCGCCATCGTCAGGGCGTGGCCCTCGACCGACACGTGCTTGGGGGCCTCGCCGTGGCCGTAGATGACCGCCGGGATCTGCTTGTTGCGGCGGGTGGCACGGGCGGCGCCCTTGCCGAAGACGGTGCGGAGCTCAGCGGAGAGCTTGACCTCGGACATGTTCACTCCTCGTGGGGTGACGGAACGGACAACGGTCACCCGGCCACGAAACGGCCTGCTACGAAGAGCGCGTCGATAACGGAGCGCCCGCACCAAAAGGCGCGGCCTCCCTCGCCGAGCAACTCGAAGAGTCTACCCGGCGGGGAGGCCGCACCCAAAAGGATCACGCGCCGACCGGCACCGACCCCTCCACGCCTACATGCCTACCGCAGCGGTTACTGCTGCTCCTCGAAGAGGCTGGTCACCGAGCCGTCCTCGAAGACCTCACGGACCGCACGCGCCACCATCGGGGCGATCGACAGGACCGTGATCTTGTCGAGCTCCAGGTCGGACGGGTCCGGCAGGGTGTTCGTGAAGATGAACTCGCTCACCTTCGAGTTCTTCAGGCGGTCGGCCGCCGGGCCCGACAGGATGCCGTGCGTCGCGGTCACGATGACGTCCTCCGCGCCGTGCGCGAAGAGCGCCTCGGCAGCGGCGCAGATCGTGCCACCGGTGTCGATCATGTCGTCGACCAGGACACAGACACGGCCCTTGACCTCACCGACGACCTCGTGGACGGTCACCTGGTTGGCGACGTCCTTGTCACGGCGCTTGTGCACGATTGCCAGCGGCGCGTCCAGACGGTCGCACCAGCGGTCGGCGACACGCACACGGCCGGCGTCCGGGGAGACGATCGTGAGCTTCGTACGGTCCACCTTGGCGCCCACGTAGTCCGCGAGGACCGGCAGGGCCGACAGGTGGTCCACCGGGCCGTCGAAGAAGCCCTGGATCTGGTCGGTGTGCAGGTCCACCGTCAGGATCCGGTCCGCACCGGCCGTCTTCAGCAGGTCCGCGACCAGGCGCGCCGAGATCGGCTCGCGACCCTTGTGCTTCTTGTCCTGGCGGGCGTACCCGTAGGACGGGATGATCACGGTGATCGAGCGGGCCGACGCGCGCTTCAACGCGTCGATCATGATCAGCTGCTCCATGATCCACTTGTTGATCGGAGCCGTGTGGCTCTGGATCAGGAAGCAGTCCGCACCACGCGCCGACTCCTGGAAGCGGACGTAGATCTCACCGTTCGCGAAGTCGAAGGCCTTCGTCGGCACGAGGGCGACGCCCAGCTGGTGCGCAACCTCCTCGGCCAGCTCGGGGTGGGCGCGGCCGGAGAAGAGCATCAGCTTCTTCTCGCCGGTCGTCGAGATCCCGGTCACAGCACAGTCTCCTCAGACGTGTTGAAAAGCTGCTCGCCCCCGTGTGCGTCCGTCCCGCACACGGTGAAGCCAGCCGAATTGCGTGCACGTATCACGGTACGCCGTCTCCGACGTCCCTGTTTCCGGTCAGTTCACCTGAAGGGCACCTCAGCCCTCCGCGGAGTCCTCCTGGACCGCCGACTGAGCCGCCGACGCGGCAGCACTTCCCGGACGCTTGCGGGCCACCCAACCCTCGATATTCCGCTGCTGACCGCGTGCCACGGCCAGCGCGCCGGGCGGCACATCCTTCGTGATCACCGAGCCGGCCGCCGTGTACGCGCCATCCCCGATGGTGACGGGTGCCACAAACATGTTGTCCGAGCCCGTCTTGCAGTGTGAGCCGATCGTCGTGTGGTGCTTGTGCTCGCCGTCGTAGTTCACGAAGACGCTCGCCGCGCCGATGTTCGAGTACTCGCCGATCGTCGCGTCACCCACGTACGACAGGTGCGGCACCTTCGTGCCCTCGCCGATCACCGCGTTCTTCATCTCCACGAACGTGCCGGCCTTCGCCTTCAGCTCCAGCCGCGTCCCCGGACGCAGGTACGCGAACGGGCCCACCGACGCCGACTCGCCCACCACGGCCGAATCGGCCACCGTGTTGTCCACACGGGCGCGCGGACCCACCACGGTGTCCTTCAGCCGCGTGTTCGGACCCACCTCGGCCCCCTCGGCGATGTGCGTGGCACCCAGCAGCTGCGTGCCCGGGTGCACCACCGCGTCCTGGCCGAAGGTCACCGTCACGTCCACGAGCGTGCTCGCCGGATCCACCACGGTCACGCCGGCGAGCATCGCCCGCTCCAGCAGCCGCGCGTTCAGCAGCGCACGGGCCTCCGCGAGCTGGACGCGGTTGTTGATGCCCAGGATCTGGCGGTGGTCGCTGCCGACGGACGCACCGACCCGGTGACCCGCCTCGCGCAGGATCCCCAGCACGTCGGTGAGGTACTCCTCGCCCTGGCTGTTGTCGGTACGGACCTTGCCCAGCGCATCGGCCAGCAGGGCGCCGTCGAACGCGAAGACCCCGGAGTTGATCTCACGGATCGCGCGCTGCTCGTCGGTGGCGTCCTTGTGCTCGACGATCGCGGTGACGGCGCCCGTCTCCGGGTCGCGGACGATGCGGCCGTAGCCGGTGGAGTCCGGAACCTCGGCGGTCAGGACGGTGACGGCGTTGCCGTCGGCCCCGTGGGTCGCGACCAGGGCGCCGAGGGTCTCGCCGGTCAGCAGCGGGGTGTCGCCGCAGACCACGATCACGGTGCCGTCGACGGAGCCGCCGAGCTCCTGGAGGGCCATGCGGACGGCGTGGCCGGTGCCGTTCTGCTCGTACTGGACGGCCGTGCGCACGTCGGCGTCGACGGCGGTGAGGTGCGCGGTGACCTGCTCGCGGGCGTGGCCGACGACGACCACGAGGTGCTCGGGGTCCAGCTCGCGCGCGGCGGCGACGACGTGCCCCACGAGCGAACGCCCGCAGATCTCGTGCAGAACCTTGGGAGTGGCCGACTTCATGCGGGTGCCCTCACCCGCTGCGAGGACGACGACGGCTGCCGGGCGGTTGGCGCTCACGGGTGTGCCCTTCGGCTTCGGGGGTGGACCTGTGAAGGATACCGGGGCGTTAAGGGCCGGAAACGAGGGCGGGTCCCGACCTTCCGGTCAGGACCCGAACGTGAGCTTTGTATTCCCTGAGCTCCCGGAGAAGGATTCGAACCCTCATTCAATGGACCAAAACCATTTGTCCTGCCCTTAGACGATCCGGGATGGTTCGCCCTCTATGTCCGATTTTGTTGATCGGCTTCGGACACAGCCCCTACTATGCCGCACCACCAGCCTTCAATGCGACGGTACAGCTCGGCGCTTTGCAGGACGCGGATGGCGAGGCAGCCGTAGTAGTCCTCGCCGGTGTGCTTGCGGCTGGTCTTGGGGTTGTGCCGTTTGAGGGCGGTCGTGAGGAACTTTCCCGAGTCGGCGCCCACGAGGTCCGCCCAGAAGAGTTCCGCGGCGGCTGTGTCGGCGGTTTCGTGGATGGCGACGTTGAAGCGGATGTGCTCGCCGCTGACGCCGAGCAGACGGAGCCAGGCGAGGTAGACCCGGACCATGTCGGGGTCGCTGTTGACGAAGATTGCACGCTCGCGCCGCTCGTAGGCCTTGTCCTTGCTGCCCTCCGACCAGTAGAGCCCGACGCCGATGAGGAACAGCTCCCGATCCGAGATCGAGCCGATCTCGCGGGCCGCGTCCCGCTTGGTCTGGAGTCTTTCCTCGTCGCGCATCTCGAGGGTCCGCTCCCAACCGCGTCGCGCCGCGGCGGTGGCTTCCTCCTTGGTCCGCTGCCGGTCCGGCTTCGGCAGGTCGCGGACCCACAGGGAGATCGAGCTCTTCGAACAGCCCAGTTCGAGCTGGATCTCGTCGTAGGTCATGCCCTGGAGGCGGAGCTCGCGGGCGCGGGCGCGGAGGTCGTCCTTGGCGTTGGGTCGCTTCGTCCATTCGGGGGCCGGCTCGCCTTGGAGGAGGCGGTTCAGGATCTCGCCGTTGTGCACGCAGAGGCGGTCGCGGATCTGGCGGCGGCTGAGGCCCTCGCGGCGCAGGGCTACCGCCTGCTCGCGCAGGGCTTCGAAGTCCGAGTATTTGCTCATGCCGCTACCTTCGTCCGGAATGTGGGATTCAGGTCTCGTCGCATGGGCGATTCAGTCGGACGTGCGATTACCGCGGGTTTGCGGGAATTCCGCTCGCGGGTGTGCTGGGGGCGCTGCGTACGCTGAGGGCATGACCAGTGCGGGGGATCAGCAGGGCGGGGCCGGTCGGGACGGGCCCCTGTGGTGGGAGCGGCGGCGGGGGGCCGTCCTTGATGTGGGGCTCGGGGCGCTGTCGGCCCTGGAGTGTGCGTTCGAGGGGGTGGACTTCGCCCGGGAGGGCGGGCTGCCGACCGTCGCGGGGGTGCTGTTCGGGGTTGCCGTGGGGTCCGTGTTGGTGCTGCGGCGGCGGTGGCCGATCGCCGTGGTGCTGGTCGGGATCGGCGTGGCGCCGGCCGCGATGGGGTTCCTGCTCAGCGTCATCGGGCTGTACACGCTGGCCGCCTGCGAGGTGCCCCGGCGGATCACCGCGACGCTCGCCTCGATGTCGTTGCTGGCCACCTTCGTGGTCACTTACCTGCGCACCACCGGAGAGACCGGGACCACCCCCACCCTCGTGGTGGTGCTGTCGGTGTTCATGGCGGTGGCCCTCAATGTGCCGCCCGTGTTGTTGGGGCTGTACATAGGGGCCCGGCGGCGGCTGATGGAGAGCCTGCAGGAGCGGGCCGACTCGTTGGAGCGGGAGCTGTCGCTGCTGGCGGACCGGGCGGAGGAGCGGGCCGAGTGGGCCCGTACCGAAGAGCGGACCCGGATCGCGCGGGAGATGCACGACGTGGTCGCGCACCGGGTGTCGCTGATGGTGGTGCACGCGGCGGCGCTGCAGGCGGTGGCGCCCAAGGATCCGGCGAAGGCGGCGAAGAACGCGGCGTTGGTGGCGGACATGGGCCGGCAGGCGCTGACGGAGCTGCGGGAGATGCTGGGGGTGCTGCGGGCGCCCGCCTCGTCCAGGCCGGTGCCCGCTCAGGCGGCTGCCGGTGTGGCGGCGGTCGTGTCGGCCGTGGCCGCCGGGGGTTTCGAGGAGGGGCCGACGCTGGCGGAGCTGGAGGCGCTGGTCGGGCAGTCCCGTGCCGCCGGGATGGTGGTGGAGCTGGACGTGCGCGGGACGGGGCCCGGCTATCCGGCGGAGGTGGAGCAGACCGCGTACCGGGTGGTGCAGGAGGCGCTGACCAACTGCCACAAGCATGCGCCGGGTGCCGAGGTGGTGGTGCGGCTCGCCCATCGGGAGGGCGAGGTGGCGATGCAGGTGGAGAACGGGCCCGGCGCGGCGGGTGTGGCCCGGCCGGAGCTGCCCAGCGGGGGCAACGGCCTGGTGGGGATGCGGGAGCGGGTCGTCGGGCTCGGCGGGGTGTTCGTCTCCGGCCCGACGGACTCCGGCGGGTTCAGGGTTTCGGCGGTGCTGCCCGGCGGGCGGCCCTGAGGTGCCTGCGGCCTTACGGGGCCATGGTCAGGCGGGTCGGCTGCAGGCCCGTCAGGAGCAGGGTGAGGGCCTCGTCCATGCCGGCGCCGAGGTACCAGTCGCCGGTGTGGTCGATGGCGTAGACCCGGCCTTCCTGGTCGATGGCCAGGTGGGAGCCGCCGTCGGAGTCGACGCCGAGGGGGCACAGCTGTGTGGACAGGGCGCGGCCGAGGTCGGCGAAGGTGCGGGCGAGGTGGAGGCCGGTCAGGGGGTCCAGGCGTACCGGGACGGGGGCTATCTGGCGGCCGGGCCCGGGCGCTTTGACGGTGAGGCCGCCGAATTCGGCCCATGCCTCGACGGCGGCGGGGAAGACGGTGTGGCGGTGTCCGGCCGGGGTGGTGTGGTCGCGCAGTGCGTCGGCCCAGTACTCGGCCTGTTTGATGTCCCAGCGGCCGGGCTCCCAGCCGGCGGTGCGCAGGGCTTGGTCCACGGTGGAGGGGAACCGGGTGGCCGAGGAGCGGTCGTAGGAGGCGGAGGAGATGGTCATGGTCGTGGTGGTCAGGCTTTCTCTGACGCGGGTGTGAGGTCGACGTGGCGTACGCCGAAGTGGGCGAGGAGGGCCTCGCAGGAGCGGCAGGGCGGTGCGTAGGTGCCGTGGAGTGGGTCGCCGTCCTCGCGGATGCGGCGGGCCGTGATCTTGGAGTTTTTCAGGGAGCGGCGTGCCTCGCCGGCGGTGAGGGGTTTGCGGGAGGCGCGTTTGCTGCGGGCGCCTTCGGCGGTGGCGAGGTGGCGGGAGACGAGGATGGCCTCGGGACATCGCCCGGTGAACCGTTCACGCTGGCCGCTGGTGAGGGTGTCGAGGAAGTCCTGTACGAGGGGGTGCAGGACGGGTGGCTGGTCGGCTTTGCCGGCGGTGCCGGTGAGGGTTTCGCCGCGTACGGAGAGGGCGGCGGCGACGGTGGGGAGGATGCCGTCGCGGCGGAAGCGGGGTACGGGTGCGGTGGAGCGGGCGTCGGTGCCGCTCCAGCGCAGGCGGGGATCTCCGGCGGGGCCGGCTGCGGCTGAGCCGCCGTCGGGTGTGCCCGTGCGTGTCGCTGTGTTCTGCATGGTCGCTTCTTCCCTCCCGTGGCTGCGGTGGTGGCCGCTGTTGCGCACGCCCCCGTGCTGCGGGGACAGCCTGTCAAATGTCCTCTGCCGTGTGGAACCGGGGTCGAATATTCGTATCAATTCGGATGTTCCCGGCCGTCGTGCGGGTGCGGGGCTTGCGGGCGGGGGCCGCTCTTGCCGGAGCACATAGGCTGTGGTGAACCAGCCAGATCCAGCAGGGGGCTACCGCCATGACGACAGGTCGGCTCGGGCAGCACGCCGCGCCACCCAACGCCGCGTACTCGGGGCAGGTCGTGCATTTCCCGGACCCGGTCCGGGCCGCGCGGCATCCTCATGGAGTGCGGATGGGCGCTCAGGGACATCCCGACTTCGCGCCGTACGCGCGGGCGGCGGTGGAGATCGCCGAGCCGCCCGAGGGCTTCGGTGTGGACGAGCTGCGGCTGACGGACTACGTGTCCGCGAATGCGGCCATGCATGCTGCCGGGCACGCCCTGTGGGACACGGTCGGCCCGGTGGCGACCCCGCACGGCTGGACGTGGCACCACGTGGCCGGGACGCGGCGGATGGAGCTGGTTCCGGTCGAGGTGAAGGCGCTGTTGCGGCATCACGCGGGCCTGGCCACTGCTCCGGTGGACCACGAGAAGCGCGGGACGCGGCCGTTGCAGGAGTTGCGTCCGGTGCATCTGGCGCTGCCGAAGACGGGTGTGGCGGTGACGGAGGAGCAGGTCCAGGGGATCGAGGAGGATCTCGGCTACCGGTTGCCGGAGGCGTACCGCTCGTTCCTGAAGGCGGCGGGTGGCTGTGCGCCGGTCGGTGCCGGGTTGGACGTGGACCTGGGGCTGCTGGTGGACCAGCCGTTCTTCACGGTGCGTGAGGAGGCCGCGGTCAATGACCTGGTGTACGTCAACAAGTGTCTGCGCGACCACCTGACGAAGGCCTACCTGTGCGTCGCGTTCGTCCAGGGCGGGCTGCTGGCGGTGAAGGTGAAGGGTGAGGGCATCGGTTCGGTGTGGTTCTCCCCGTACGACGACGGGCGCGATCGGGACGGCTGGGCGGTCCAGGAGCGCGTGGAGCGGCTGCTGCTGCCGTGCGGTGCCGATTTCGATGCCTTTCTCGAGCGGTTGGCGGGAAATCCACCGGAGTTGGAGACGGTGGCCGGTCTGATGGTGGACGGCGGATTCGCGCGTTCGGTTCCGGTGGCTGCACCGGTGGAGGGATGACGGCGCGATGGTGACGTTTGCGCAGGCGCAGGAGCGCGCCGAGGAGTGGATCAACGGTGATGTGCCGCCGTACCAGCACCGTGAGGTGCGGGTGCGGGAGTTCGGGCTCGGGTTCGTGGTGTGGGCCGAGGACCGGGCGGGCGGGCCGGTGTCGGGGGGTGGCCGGCAGCGGCTGGTGATCGCCCGGGACAGCGGTGAGGTCACGTTGTGGCCGGGGCTGCCGGTGGGTGAGGTCATCCGCCGGTACGAGGAGGAGTACGGGGCTGCCGCCGCGCCCGCGGCGGAGGCTTCGGTGCCGACGCCGCGTATCGACTCCGAGCAGACCTCTTTCATGCTGAGTCCGCCGGAGTGGCTGCAGGAGGCTGCGGACCGGGCGGGGATTGCGCCGGCTGCGGGTTCGGGTGCCGGTGCGGCTTCCGTGCCGGCCGCGGCTTCGGGTGGCGGGGCCGAGTCGCTGTCGGCTCCTGTGGTGGAGCCCGAGCCGGTGGCCGTGGCGCCGGAGCCGGTGCCGCTGCGCCGTGAGGTGCCGTACGAGCCGACCGCGAACGAGGGGGTGCCGGCCGGGGCCACGCCGTGGGCGGGCACCGATGTGAACCCGGGTGCGGACGACGCGTCCGTGCCGCTGCCGGCGACGGTGTTCGCGCCGCCGCTGTCGGGTTCGGACCTGGAGGACCTGCCGTCGCCGCCGTCGGAGTCCTCCGAGGCCAGGACCCAGCTGATGGCCGGGGGCAGTCAGCTTCCGAAGACCGCGATCGCGCCCGCGCTGGACCTGGGTGCCGGTGCGCCGCCGATGCCTGCGGGTGGCCCGGTGCCTGCCGCTCCCTCCGCCCCTGTTGCGGGGCCTGCCGTGCCTGCGCCCGGGTCGCCGGAGGCGCTGGCCCAGGAGCCCACGAGCCGGGCCCAGGTCTCCCCGCCGGGTGCGCCGCCGGTGGCGCCGCCGGCGCCGCCCGGGGCTCCGGGTGCCGCTGCCACGGCCCAGCCGCCGGTGCCTCCGGGTGCTCCGGGTGCTCGCGGTGCGGGTCAGCCGCCTGCGCCTCCGGGGCCGCCCGGTGCGCCGTCGATGGGGCGTGGGCTGGACCATGCCGCGACGATGCTGGCGGGTCCGGCCGTGGTGGGTGGGCCTCCGGCTCCTCCCGGTCCGCCTGGTGCGCCTGGTGGTGGCGGTGCGGGTCAGCCGCC
>NZ_JBEZVK010000041.1:0-44436 GCF_040636955.1 Streptomyces sp. NPDC032472 | reverse complement strand
CCTGCGCCTCCCGGTCCGCCCGGGGCGCCGTCGATGGGGCGTGGGCTGGACCATGCCGCGACGATGCTGGCGGGTCCGGCCGTGACGGGTCAGCCTCCGGCTCCTCCCGGTCCGCCCGGTGCGCCTGGTGGTAGCGGTGCGGGTCAGCCGCCTGCGCCTCCCGGTCCGCCCGGGGCGCCGTCGATGGGGCGTGGGCTGGACCATGCCGCGACGATGCTGGCGGGTCCGGCCGTGACGGGTCAGCCCCCGGCTCCTCCCGGTCCGCCCGGGGCTCCGGGTGCGGGTCAGCCGCCTGCGCCTCCCGGCCCTCCCGGGGGCCCCGGCACGCCGCCGCACGGGCTGGACCACGCCGCGACGATGCTGGCCGGTCCCGCCGTGGTCGGCGCGGCCCCCGCGCCTCCCGGCCCGCCGCCCGGTGGCCCGCAGCCCGCGGCGCCCGCCGGTGTGCCCACCGTCGGACCCGGCTACCAGGCCGTCCTGCGCTACCGCGGACACGACGGCTCCGAGCAGCAGATCATCCGCCGCTCGGCGCCCGGCACCCCGCACCCGGAGTGGCAGATCCTGCACGAGCTGCGCGCCATGAACGTGCCGCCGCAGCAGGTCCTGGAGCTGCACACCGAGCTGGAGTCGTGTGAACTGCCCGGCGGCTACTGCGCCCGGATGATCCGGGAGACCTGGCCGCAGGTCCGGATCACCAGCGTGGCCCCGTACGGCAAGGACCACGCGGGCCGTCAGGCGGGCATGCAGCACCTGCTCACCCACCAGGGCGAGCTGCACCAGGTGGCCGACGCGCCGCCGCGCCCCGCCCCCGTACGGGCGCCGCTGCCGCAGGTGCCGCTGCAGCCGGCGATTCCGCTGGACGCGATCGGTGCGGAGCTGGCCGGGGCCTTCGGGCCGCAGGGCGTGTTCCGCTTCGACCAGCGGGCGGTATCCCGGCAGGGTGTGCCGGAGATCGTGGCGCAGACCCTGGTGTGGGCGGGCCTGCCGGCGGACTTCGGGCCGTTCTTCTGGGCGCAGGCCGTGCCGGGCCAGCCGGTGCCGACGCTGGCCGAGCTGGCCGCGCAGCGGCAGGTGCAGCCGGCGTCCGACGCGGGCTCGTACCTCGTGATCGGCAGCGACTTCGGCAAGGCGCTGTGCGTGCAGTACGGGACGGCGCACATCGTGGCCGTGCCGGTCGAGGGCGGTCCGGGCGGGGCGCCCGTACCGCCGCAGTTCGTGAACTCGAGCCTGCCGCAGTTCGCCCGGTCGATCGCGATGCTGGGTCATATGTGGCGGCTGCGCCAGCATCTGACGCCGGAGCAGGCCGGCCGGTGGACCGTCGATTTCCAGGCGAATCTGGCCGGTCTCGACAGTGCCGCGCTGGCCTCGCCGGAGAGCTGGTGGTCGGTGCTGTTGGAGCAGATGTGGGACGGACTGCTCTGATCGGATGATCGGATCATGGCCGGGTCGGGGCCCTCGTGCGGGGTCCCGGCCCGGCCATTGCGGCTTCTGCCCGCACATCACGCATCCTTGACAGGAATCCCCGCGAGAGAGGCGCTCCCAGGATGGCTGCACGCATGTCACCTCACGGACAGGGTTTCGCGATCGTGCGAGGTCGCGCCTACCGGGTGGAAGAGGTCGACCGGTACCTCGCCCGGCTCTCCGGCAGCCGCGACGAGGCGTGGGAGCGGGTCGCGCGGCTGACCGTCCTGGCCAAGCAGATGGAGGCCGAGGCCGCCCGGCTCCGCGAGGTGGTGGCCTCGCTGGCCCCGCAGCAGTACGAGGAGCTCAGCGAACGCGCCCGGCGGATCCTGCTGCTCGCCCAGGAGGAGGCCGAGGCGCTGCGCGGCGAGGCCCGGGCCGATGCGGCCGACGCCGTCGCCGCCGCCGAGGCGCACGCCGACCGGGTCGCCGAACTGGCCCGGCAGGACGCGCAGGCCGTGCGCGAGCAGACCGAAGTCCGGGCCCGGCAGGGGCTGCTGCGGGCGGAGCGCGAGGCGGACGGGCTGCGGGCGGCGGCGCGCGAGGACGCCGAGGGGTGGCGGGCCGAGGGGGAGGCCGCGCTCGCCGAGGCGCGGCGGCGGACGCAGGCGCTGCTGGCGGAGCACGAGCAGGAGCGGGTGGAGCGGTGGGATGCCGCCGGGCGGGAGCTCGCGCAGCGCACCGCCGAGCTGGAGGCGCGCCTCGCCGAGCAGGAGCGGCTCGCCGAGAGCCGCCTCGCGCAGGCGCGCCGCGGGTTCGCGGAGGCGGAGGAGGCCGCGCGGCACGGGCAGGAGGATGCCGAGGCGCAGGCCGCGGAGCTGTTGGCGCAGGCGCGGGTGCGGGAGGAGAGGGTGGGGCGGGAGACCGAGCGGGTGCTGCGGGAGCACGAGGCCGCGCAGGAGGAGATGCGGGCCCACATGGCCCACGTCCGCTCCAGCCTGGCCGCCCTGACGGGCCGCCCGGCCCCGGCCGAGGGCTAGCGCGCCTGCACCGCCGCTGCGGGGGCTCCGCCCCCGTGCCCCCGCGCCTCAAACGTCGGCGGGGCTGGAAGTGGCCCCGGCCGAGGGGGCGAGCCGGGGGCTCCGGCCGGGCTGTTGGTCTGCGGCGCCGTTGCGGGGGCGCTGCCCCCGTGCCCCCGCGCCTCAAACGCCTGCGGGGCTGGAAGTGGCCCCGGCCGGGCTGGGGCATCTCGAACGCCGGCGGTTGGGGGTGGGCGGTGGCCGGGGGCGGGCGAACGTGAGGTCAGGGGAGCTTCGTGAGGAGGAACTTGGAGATCAGGGGGGCGATGGACGGGAGGTGGGTTTCGAGGGCGAAGTGGCCTGCGCCCTCGAAGACGTGGACCTCGGCGCCGGGGGCGTCGCGCCGGTACGCCTCGGCCCCGGCCGGGGTGAAGAAGGGGTCGCCTGCGCCCCAGACGACCAGGACGGGGACGCCGGAGGCGCGGAGCCAGGCCTGCCAGGCCGGGTAGTGGCCGAAGTTGGAGGCGTAGTCGAAGGCAAGGTCCGCCTGCGCGTCCGCACGCCCCGGCAGCCCCAGGTAGTGCAGATCGAGCGTCCAGTTGGCGGGATCGATCAGGGAGGTGTCGGCGACGCCCGTCTCGTACTGGAAGCGGGTGCCGGCTTCGGTGAAGAGGCCGCGGACCCTTTCCTCCGCGCCGGGCTCGCTGCGCCGCAGGCCGGCGAACTCGCGGGCGGCGTCTGAGAGGCCCTCCTCGTAGGCGTTGCCGTTCTGGACGATGAGGCCCGTCACGCGGTCGGGCCGGCGGGCGGCGAGCCGTAGACCGATCGGGGCGCCGAAGTCGAAGGCGTAGAGCGCGTACCGGTCCAGTCCGAGGGCGTCGGTGAAGCCCTCCAGGACGTCCGCGAGCCGGTCGAAGGAGTACGTGAACCCGGCCGGGGCCTGTGTACGGCCGAAGCCGGGGTGGTCGGGGGCGATCAGGCGGTACGGGGTGTCGCCGAGGGCGTCCATCAGGCGGGTGAACTGGTGGGAGGAGGTCGGGAAGCCGTGTAGGAGGAGCAGGACCGGCCCGTCGGCCGGGCCGCTCTCCCGGTAGGCGACCGAGACCCCGTCGACGTCGATGGTGAGATGCCTCATCACATGCCTCCAGTCCCGTTGTTTCCATTAGTCTCACCCAGCCGTTGCTAACGGGTCAAGGGCCTGGCGTAGCATTAGCGGCATGACAGTGACGTTTCCGCTCACCGGGGAACCGCTGGCCCTGGACCTGCTCAACACCCGGCCGGCGGGCGGGGATCTGATCGCGGATCCCGCGGGGCTCGCGGCCTGGCTGGAGGTGCAGGCCGGGCGGCTGCAGCCGGTGGAGGTGGGCGCGGCCGAGGTCGCGGCCGTGCGGGCCGTACGGGAGGCGGCCGGGGCCGCGCTCGCGGCCGTACGGGTCGGGACGCGACCCCCTGCGGATGCGCTGCGCGCGCTGAACCAGGCCGCGGCGGGCGCCCCCGCCCACCGCGAGCTCGACTCCGCCCTGACGGTGGCCGTGCGGAGGACGGGGTCCCCGGCCCGGCGGCTGGCCGCGGAACTGGCCGAGGCCGCGATGGACCTGCTGGCCGACCCGCGGGTCGGGGAGGTGCGGGAATGCGAGGGCGCGGACTGCGTCCTGCTGTTCCTCCCGGCCCACCCCCGCCGCCGCTGGTGCGTGGCCTCGGCCTGCGGCAACCGCGCCCGCGTCGCCCGCTACTACGCCCGCCACAAGCCCTGAGGCCCGGCCCCGCGGCCCCTTCCCGACGGGGCGTCCGCCGAGGTTTCGCTCGGGCTGTGGAGCGAATCGCCCCCGCCCCCGGCACGGCCCCCCGCCGAAGCCGCCGGCCACCCCCCAGCCCCGCCGGCGTTTGAGGCGCAGGGGTTCGGGGGCAGCGCCCCCGCAACGGCGCCGCAGGTGGGCAGCCCGGGCGGAGCCGGCGGCGCCGCAGGGGGACAGCCCGGGGCGAAGCCTCCGGTCAGGCGGAGCCCGTCGGGTGGGCCGGGGCCGGGGCTGCGGGCGCGGTCGGGGGCGCCGCCGGGGTGTAGTGGAACGGGTCGCTGCGCAGGCCGCGGGCGGTGACGACCACCGTGAAGGCGGCGGGGCCCCCCGTCGGCAGGGCCGCGGTCAGGGCCCCCGACGCCGGGTCCGGCTGCGTCGGGAGGGCGACGGCGTCGACCTCGACCCGCGCATCCCCCGCGAACCCCCCACCCCGCACGGTGACGACCCCGTCGGCCACGGTCACGCCGGTGACCACCGGATTGGCCCGGGTGGCCATCTTGTTCACCAGGTACGCGCCGGCCGGAGCCCCCGTCAGCGCCCAGATCTCCTCCGGCAGCCGCGGCAGCCCGCCGCCCACGTCCGAGAGGAAGAACAGCACCACGTACAGCAGGGTGACCGCGCTCAGCGCGACGTACTGGAGGTCGACGAGGTCGGTGCGCCCGCTGTCGTTCGCGATGAGCTCCCGCAGCGGCCGCTGCCCGGAGCCGGTCGGCGGTGCGGCCGGCTTGGCGAGGCTGCCGTTCTCCAGCCGGATCCCGACCACCGCCTTGGCGGCGATCAGGGCGACGTACGGGCCGCCGAGCAGCGGCAGGTACACGGTGGTCAGGGAGGACAGCGGGCCCGGGTCGCCGGTGAAGTAGCGGATGCCGCCGCCCGCAGTCAGCCCGTACAGCAGGATCGTGGTCAGCAGCCACACCAGGATCACGGTCCAGGCCAGCGCGAGCGTGGTGGAGGTGGACAGGCGGCCGTCGCGGCCGGTGACCAGGCCCGGCCGGCGGCGCAGCCGTGCGGCGATCGGCCCGGCCATGGCGGCCAGCAGGGCCAGTGCTAAGAGTGCGGAAGCCATCTCGTCCCCCCGGAGCGGTTTCCTGGTCCCGATGCGGACCCGGACCCATGAGGTGTACTCCGCTGGCGGGGGTCATGACAAGTTGCCGGGGCGGGTGCCGCCCACCCCGCCGCGGTCTAGCCCTCCCGCTGCTCCGGCAGGACCGGGAACCGCCGCGGCGCCACCACCAGCAGCACCAGCAGCGCCACGACCGCCGCGGCCCCGGCGCACAGGAAGATGTGGTCGACGGCGGCGGCGACGGCCTGCCGCAGCCGGTCGGCGGCGGCCTGCGGCAGCAGCCCGGGCCGGTCGAGAGCCTCGGAGACCTCGTCGAGGCCGGCCGGCAGCCCGGGCACGGGGGAGCGCTCCAGCCGGGCGGCGACGGTGGCGTTGGCGACGGCTCCCAGCAGCGCGGCGCCCAGGCTCTGCCCGACCTGACGGCAGAACAGCACCGAGGCGGTGGTCGTACCCCGCTCGGCCCAGCCCACGGTGGACTGCACCCCGACGATCAGCGGCAGCTGGAACAGGCCGAGGGCCGCGCCGAGCAGCAGCATGACCAGCGTCGGCTGCCAGGCCCGGCCGGGGTAGGGCAGGAAGGCGAAGGAGAACAGGACCAGGGCGGCGAGGCCGATGCCGAGGACGGCGCAGTCGCGGAAGCCGATGCGCCGGTAGACGTGCTGGCTCAGGGCGGCGGAGACCGGCCAGCTCAGCGTCATCGCGGACATGACGAGCCCGGCGCTGACCGGGCCGAGCCCGAGCACGGACTGCGCGTACGTCGGCACGAACACCATCGGGGCGACCATGAGCAGCCCGAGCGCGCCCAGGGCGAGGTTGACGGCGGCGATGGTGCGCCGGTGCCACACCCAGCCGGGCAGGATCGGTTCCGCAGCCCGGCGTTCGATGCGGACGACGGCGGCGGCGAGGGCGGCCCCGGCGGCGAACAGCCCGAGGGAGGGCGGGGACAGCCAGGGCCAGGCGACGCCGCCCTGGACGAGGGCGAAGAGCAGGATGCCGCCGCAGGCGAAGATGCCGAGGGCGCCCGCCCAGTCGACGGGCCCGCGGCGGCCGCGGGAGCGGACGGGCTCGACGAGGTGGCGGCCGACGAGCCAGAGGGCGAGGGCGGCGGGCGGCAGGTTGACGAGGAAGATCCAGCGCCAGTCGGCGTACGCGGCGAGCAGTCCGCCGAGGGCGGGCCCGGCGACGGCGGAGGCGGCCCACACGGAGGACATCCGGGCCTGGATCCTGGGCCGGTCCTTGAGTGGGTAGAGGTCGGCGGCCAGGGTCTGGACGGTGCTCTGCAGGGCGCCGCCGCCGAGGCCCTGGACGATCCGGAAGGCGATCAGTGCGGCCATGTTCCAGGCGACGGTGCACAGGAGCGAGCCGACGAGGAAGAGGGCGATGCCGAAGAGGAGGACGGGCTTGCGGCCGAGGGTGTCGGACAGCTTGCCGTAGACGGGGAGGGTGACGGTGACGGCGAGGAGGTAGCCGGCGAAGAGCCAGGAGAAGACGGAGAAGCCGCCGAGGTCGCCGACGATCTGGGGGACGGCGGTGGAGACGATGGATCCGTCGAGGGCGACGAGCGCCATGCTCAGCATGAGCGCGGCGACCACTGCGGTACGAGGGCGACCGCCCCCGGCGGTGTCCCGGGCACCGGTGGCGCCCTCGACCGACCGGGCCCCGCCGCGGCCCGCCCCGCCGTCGCGGCCCGCGGGCCCGCCCGCCCTGCCTGCGGAGCCGTCCGCCGCGTCCGCCCCGTCCACCTCACCGGCCCCGCCCGCCCGGCCGGGATTGGCGGAAATCCTGCTCGCGGGTATGCCGTCGCCGCCGTCCGCGGCGGTGTCCCCGGCGTGGTCGTCGGTGCTCTCCTCCGTACCCACCAAGATCCTTTCACCGTGCACGCATCTCCGCGGAACACCTTCTCACCACGGCCTATCCGGCGGTACCCCCATCTCATATCCCCCAAAGGGTGGAGAACCCCTAGGGGTTGCTCCTCACCAGGGCCCAGGGTCCATTCGTCCCGGCGGAGGAGGAGAGCGGCCCGGAGTTGTCCTTAACTGGTTCCTACGTACGGGGGAGGGGTTGGTCCCCGGCGTACGCCACTTACGGCACCACGCACACGAACGAGGGGAAGCACGTGACAACGGCTATGACCGAAACCAGGCACGGGGGTACTGGAGGCGCAGCCGTCGCGGCCCGGGCACGTCAGGTCGTCAAGGCCTACGGCTCCGGCGAGACGCGCGTGGTGGCCCTCGACCACGTGGACGTGGACATCATGCGCGGCCAGTTCACCGCGATCATGGGCCCGTCGGGCTCCGGCAAGTCCACGCTGATGCACTGTCTGGCCGGCCTGGACACGGTGACCGGCGGCACGATCCACCTGGACGACACCGAGATCACCGGGCTGAAGGACAAGAAGCTCACCCAGCTGCGCCGCGACCGGATCGGCTTCATCTTCCAGGCGTTCAACCTGCTGCCGACGCTGAACGCCCTGGAGAACATCACGCTGCCGATGGACATAGCCGGGCGCAAGGCCGACCCCGAGTGGCTGAACCGGGTCGTGGAGACCGTCGGCCTCGCCGGCCGCCTCAAGCACCGGCCGACCCAGCTCTCCGGCGGCCAGCAGCAGCGCGTGGCGGTGGCCCGCGCCCTCGCGGCCCGCCCGCAGATCATCTTCGGTGACGAGCCGACCGGAAACCTGGACTCCCGGGCCGGCGCCGAGGTCCTCGGCTTCCTGCGCCGCTCGGTCGACGAGCTCGGCCAGACCATCGTGATGGTCACGCACGACCCGGTGGCGGCCTCGTACGCGGACCGCGTGATCTTCCTGGCCGACGGCCGGATCGTCGACGAGATGCGCGCGCCCAGCGCCGACCAGGTGCTGGACCGGATGAAGGACTTCGACGCGCGCGGGCGGACCTCGTGAGCGCCAACACCGTACTGAAGACCTCGCGGCGCAACTTCGTCGCGCACAAGGGGCGGATGGTGCTGTCGGCCATCGCCGTCATGCTGTCGGTGGCCTTCGTCTGCGGCACCCTCGTGTTCACGGACACGATGAACACGACGTTCGACAAGCTGTTCGCCGTCACCGGCTCCGACGTCACGGTCAGCCCCAAGCAGGCCGAGGACGAAGGGGAGAACCCCGACCGCGGCCGGCCGGAGGTGCTCCAGGCCTCCGTCGTCGAGCAGGTCAAGAAGGCCCAGGGCGTCAAGTCCGCCGAGGGCGGCGTCGTCTCGCTTTCCGTCACGGTGGTCAACGCCAAGAACGAGAACATGGGCTCGAGCACGGGCGCCCCGACGGTCGCGGGCAACTGGAACGACAACGAGCTCAAGTCGATGAAGATCACCTCGGGTGCGGCCCCGCACGGCCCCGCCGAGATCATGGTCGACGCCGACACCGCCGCCAAGCACCACCTGAAGCTGGGCGACGAGCTGCGCACGATCGCCGCCACCGGCGACATCCGCGCGAAGATCAGCGGTATCGCCACCTTCACCGTCACCAACCCCGGCGCGGCGATCGTCTACTTCGACACGCCCACCGCGCAGGAGAAGCTGCTCGGCGGCCCGAACCTGTTCACGCACGTCAGCGTCACCGCGCAGGACGGCGTCAGCAACGACCAGCTGAAGAAGAACATCGCCACGGCGGTCGGCGCGGACACCTACAAGCTGCAGACCGCCAAGGAGTCCGCGGACGCCAACCGCAAGGACGTCGGCTCCTTCCTGAAGGTCATGAAGTGGGTGATGCTCGGCTTCGCCGGGATCGCCTTCCTCGTCGGCATCTTCCTCATCTTCAACACGTTCTCCATGCTGGTCGCCCAGCGCACCCGCGAGATCGGCCTGATGCGCGCCATCGGCGCCGACCGCGGCCAGATCCTGAACTCGGTGATCGTCGAGGCCCTGCTGCTGGGCGTCGTCGGCTCGGTCCTCGGCATCGGTGCGGGCATCGGCCTGGCCGTCGGGCTGATGGGGCTCATGGGCCAGATGGGCATGCACCTGTCCACCGATGACCTGACCGTCGTGTGGACCACGCCCGTCGCCGGCCTCGTCCTCGGCATCGCCGTCACCCTCGTCTCCGCGTACGTCCCGGCGCGCCGGGCCGGCAAGGTCTCCCCGATGGCCGCCCTGCGCGAGGCGGGCACCCCGGGCGACAAGAAGGCCGGCCGGGTCCGGGCCGCCATCGGCCTGGTCCTCACCGCGATCGGCGGCGCCGCGCTGTTCGGCGCCGCGGGCGCCGACCAGGCCGGGCCGGGCGCGGGCCTGCTGGCCCTGGGCGTGCTGTTCACCCTGATCGGCTTCGTGGTGATCGGCCCGCTGCTCGCCGCCGTCGTCGTCCGGGTGCTCTCCGGTGTGGTGCTGCGGCCCTTCGGGTCCGTCGGCCGCCTGGCCGAGCGCAACGCGCTGCGCAACCCGCGCCGCACCGGCGCCACGGCCGCCGCGCTGATGATCGGCCTCGCGCTGGTCGCCTGCCTGTCGGTGGTCGGCTCCTCGATGGTGGCCTCCGCCACCGACGAGCTCGACAAGTCGGTCGGCGCGGACTACATCGTCCAGTCCCAGAACGGCCAGCCGATCGTGCCGCAGGCCGAGCAGGCGATGCGCGCCTCCAAGGGCCTGGACCACGTCACCGCCTACCGCATCCTGGGTGCGAAGGTCACCGCCCCCGACGGCTCCGTCAAGGAAGTGCGGATCAGCGCCACCGACCCGGGCTACGTCCAGGACGTGCGGCGCAAGACCACCGCCGGCGACTACGCGGCGGCGTACGGCAGCGGCGCCATGTCGGTGGGCTCCGACTACGCCAAGGAGCACAACGTCAAGGTCGGCGACGAGCTGACGGTCGCCTTCACCGAGGGCAAGCCGGCGAAGCTGAAGGTCGCCGCCATCACCTCCGACGAGGGCGGCATCGACAAGGGCGCCATGTACGTGGCGGCCAAGACGGTCGAGCAGTACGTGCCCGCCGACCGGATGTCGCAGCCCATCATGCTGCTGGGCAAGGCCGCGGACGGGCAGTCCGAGGCCGCGTACACCGCGCTGAAGTCGGCGCTGGCCGAGTACCCGCAGTACCAGGTGCGCAACCAGACCGACTACAAGAAGGCCCTCAAGGACCAGGTCGGCCAGCTGCTGAACATGGTCTACGGCCTCCTCGGCCTCGCGATCATCGTGGCGGTCCTGGGCGTCGTGAACACCCTGGCCCTCTCGGTGGTCGAGCGGACCCGCGAGATCGGCCTGATGCGCGCCATCGGCCTCTCCCGCCGCCAGCTGCGCCGCATGATCCGCCTGGAGTCGGTGGTCATCGCCCTCTTCGGCGCCCTCCTCGGCCTCGGCCTGGGCATGGGCTGGGGTGCCACCGCCCACCAGCTGCTCGCCCTGCAGGGGATGAAGGTGCTGGAGATCCCGTGGTCCACGATCGTCTCGGTCTTCATCGGATCGGCCTTCGTGGGTCTGTTCGCCGCACTGGTCCCGGCCTTCCGGGCGGGGCGGATGAACGTACTGAACGCGATCGCGAGCGAGTAGGGGCACCGGCTCCGGCGGTCGTGACGGGGGAGCGCAGGCCCCGGCAGCCCACACGGGCGGCCGGGGCCTGCGCCGCGTCGTAGCCGCGTCGTATACGGGGCCTGCCGGGCCGCGCGGCGCCGCGGCGCCGCGTGTCGCGCTGCGGCCCGTACGGGAGGTGGCGGGCGCGGGTGCGGGCGTAGGGTGGGAACCCCCGGCCCGCACGCGTGTCGGGCCCTTCGCGTTGCCCCCTCACCGGACGGAAAGCCTCCTTCATGAGCCTGCACGGACTGCTCGACGCCGTCACCCGGGACCCCGCCCTCGCCGAGGCGGTCACCGCGGCCGGGGACGGCAACCGCATGCACGTGGACCTCGTCGGCCCGCCCGCCGCGCGCCCCTTCGCGATCGCCGCGCTGGCCGCCCGTACCGGCCGGACCGTCCTCGCGGTCACCGCCACCGGGCGGGAGGCCGAGGACCTGGCGGCCGCGCTCAGGTCGTTCCTGCCGCCGGACGAGGTGGCGGAGTTCCCCTCCTGGGAGACGCTGCCGCACGAGCGGCTCTCGCCGCGCAGCGACACCATGGGCCGCCGCCTGGCCGTACTGCGCCGGCTGGTCCACCCGAGCAAGGACGACCCGGCCGCAGGCCCGGTCTCCGTGGTGGTGGCGCCGATCCGCTCCGTGCTCCAGCCGCAGGTCAAGGGGCTCGCCGACCTGGTGCCCGTGAGCCTGCGCCAGGGCGGCAGCGCCGACCTCGGCGAGGTCGTCGAGGCGCTTTCGGCCGCCGCGTACGCCCGGGTGGAGCTGGTGGAGAAGCGCGGCGAGTTCGCCGTGCGCGGCGGCATCCTCGACGTGTTCCCGCCGACCGAGGAGCACCCGCTGCGCATCGAGTTCTGGGGCGACGAGGTCGAGGAGATCCGCTACTTCAAGGTCGCCGACCAGCGTTCCCTGGAGGTCGCCGAGCACGGCCTGTGGGCTCCGCCCTGCCGCGAGCTGCTGCTGACGCCCGAGGTCCGCGAGCGGGCCGCCGCCCTGGCCGAGGTCCACCCCGAGCTCGGCGAACTCCTCGGGAAGATCGCCGAGGGGATCGCGGTGGAGGGCATGGAGTCCCTCGCCCCGGTCCTGGTCGACGACATGGAACTGCTGATCGACGTCCTGCCGGCCGGGTCCATGGCCGTGGTGTGCGACCCGGAGCGCGTCCGCACCCGGGCCGCCGACCTGGTGGCCACCAGCCAGGAGTTCCTCATGGCCTCCTGGGCGGCCACCGCGGGCGGCGGCGAGGCCCCCATCGACGTCGGCGCGGCCTCCCTGCGCGGTATCGCCGACGTCCGCGACCGGGCGCGCGAGCTCGGCATGATGTGGTGGTCGGTGTCCCCGTTCGCCGCCGACGAGGAGGTGGGCGCGGACACGTTGAAGCTCGGCATGCACGCCCCGGAGGCCTACCGCGGCGACACCGCCCGCGCGCTGGCCGACACCAAGGGCTGGCTCGCCGACGGCTGGCGCACCGTCTACCTCACCGAGGGCCACGGCCCGGCCGCCCGCACCGTCGAGGTGCTCGGCGGCGAGGGCATCGCCGCCCGCCTGGAGGCCGGCCTCGCCACCCTGGCGCCCCACGTCGTCCACGTGGCCTGCGGCTCCCTCGGCAACGGCTTCGTCGACCCGGCCCTGCGCATCGCCGTCCTCACCGAGACCGACCTGACCGGCCAGCGCACCGCCAGCAAGGACCTGGGGCGGATGCCGACCCGGCGCCGCAAGTCCATCGACCCCCTCACCCTGGAGGTCGGCGACTACATCGTCCACGAGCAGCACGGCGTCGGCCGCTACATCGAGATGGTGCAGCGCACCGTGCAGGGCGCGACCCGCGAGTACCTCCTGGTCGAGTACGCCCCCGCCAAGCGCGGCCAGCCCGGCGACCGGCTCTACATCCCCACCGACCAGCTGGAGCAGGTCACCAAGTACGTGGGCGGCGAGGCCCCGACGCTGCACCGGCTCGGGGGCGCCGACTGGACCAAGACCAAGGCCCGCGCCAAGAAGGCGGTCAAGGAGATCGCCGCCGACCTGATCAAGCTGTACAGCGCGCGCATGGCGGCGCCCGGCCACTCCTTCGGCCCGGACACGCCCTGGCAGCGCGAACTGGAGGACGCCTTCCCGTACGCGGAGACGCCCGACCAGCTCACCACGATCGCCGAGGTCAAGGAGGACATGGAGAAGACCGTGCCCATGGACCGCCTGATCTGCGGCGACGTCGGCTACGGCAAGACCGAGATCGCGGTGCGGGCGGCCTTCAAGGCGGTGCAGGACGGCAAGCAGGTGGCCGTCCTGGTCCCCACCACCCTCCTCGTGCAGCAGCACTTCGGGACTTTCTCCGAGCGCTACAGCCAGTTCCCGGTGAACGTGAAGGCGCTGTCGCGCTTCCAGAGCGACACCGAGGCCAAGGCCACCCTGGAGGGGCTGAAGGAGGGCGCGGTCGACGTGGTCATCGGCACGCACCGGCTCTTCTCGCAGGAGACCAAGTTCAAGGACCTGGGCCTGGTCATCGTCGACGAGGAGCAGCGGTTCGGCGTCGAGCACAAGGAGCAGCTGAAGAAGCTGCGGGCCAACGTCGACGTGCTGACCATGTCCGCGACGCCGATCCCGCGCACCCTGGAGATGGCGGTGACCGGCATCCGCGAGATGTCGACCATCACCACCCCGCCGGAGGAGCGCCACCCGGTGCTCACCTTCGTCGGCCCGTACGAGGAGAAGCAGATCGGCGCGGCCATCCGGCGGGAGCTGCTGCGCGAGGGCCAGTGCTTCTACATCCACAACCGGGTCGAGTCCATCGACCGGGCGGCGGCGCGGCTGCGCGAGATCGTGCCCGAGGCGCGGATCGCGACGGCCCACGGCCAGATGTCGGAACAGGCCCTGGAGCAGGTGGTCGTGGACTTCTGGGAGAAGAAGTTCGACGTCCTGGTCTCCACCACGATCGTCGAGTCCGGCATCGACATCTCCAACGCCAACACCCTCATCGTGGAGCGCGGCGACAACTTCGGCCTCTCCCAGCTGCACCAGCTGCGCGGCCGCGTCGGACGCGGCCGCGAGCGCGGGTACGCGTACTTCCTGTACCCGCCGGAGAAGCCGCTGACCGAGACCGCCCACGAGCGCCTGGCCACCATCGCCCAGCACACCGAGATGGGCGCGGGCATGTACGTGGCGATGAAGGACCTGGAGATCCGCGGCGCGGGCAACCTGCTCGGCGGCGAGCAGTCCGGCCACATCGCGGGCGTCGGCTTCGACCTGTACATCCGGATGGTCGGCGAGGCGGTGGCCGACTACCGGGCCGCGGTCGAGGGCGGGGCGGAGGAGGAGCCGCCGCTGGAGGTGAAGATCGAGCTGCCGGTCGACGCGCACGTCCCGCACGACTACGCGCCCGGCGAGCGGCTGCGCCTGCAGGCGTACCGGTCGATCGCGTCGGCGAACTCCGAGGAGGACGTCAAGGCCGTACGGGAGGAGCTCACCGACCGCTACGGCAAGCTGCCGGAGCCGGTGGAGAACCTGCTGCTGGTGGCGGGCCTGCGGATGCTGGCGCGGGCGTGCGGGGTCGGCGACATCACCCTGCAGGGGCCGAACGTCCGCTTCGGGCCGGTGGAGTTGCGCGAGTCGCAGGAGCTGCGCCTCAAGCGCCTGTACCCGGGCTCGGTGCTCAAGCCGGCCACCTCTCAGGTGCTGATCCCGCGGCCGAAGACGGCCCGGGTGGGCGGCAAGCCGCTGGTCGGCCGGGAACTGCTGGCCTGGACGGGCGAGTTCCTGACCACGATCCTCGGCTCGTGAGCTCGTGAGCTCGTGAGCTCGTGAGCTCGTGAGCTCGTGAGCTCGTGAGCTCGTGAATGCCTCGGCAGGGAGCCGGTTTCTTCGGCTCCCGGCCGGGGCGGCGGTCAGAGCGGAATCGACATCTCCGGAGGCTTCGGGAGCCTGTTGTGCGGTGTGGGGGGCACCACGGTGTACGACACCCTGTCGTACACCGTGCCGGTCTGCTGGTAACGCTCGAGCAGGCTGGGCGCGGTCCCCGTCAGCAGGACCCGGTCGGTGATCCTGGCGCCGTTCGCGTCCGTGGAGGTGAAGACGGCCACCGGCCGGCCGTCGGACCAGGTGTCCGGCTCCCGCCGGATGTCGGTGCGGTCCATGGAGTACGCCTTCGCCGGGGCGCCGCCCGCCGTGCACAGCTCGATGAGGCGTGCGGTCGAGGGCTCGTCGGCGGGCAGGGCGACCCACCGGTCCGCCGCACGGTCCACCGCCCGCTTCGCGGCGTCGGCCGGCCGGTCCTTGAAGTGGTCCTCCAGGAAGCCCCTGTCGGCCTTGAGCAGAAGCGACCCGTCGTACAGGTACATTTCCGCCGCGCTGGCCAGGATGGTCGTGACGCTGCCCTCGCAGGTTCCGTCGCCGACCGTCAGATAGGCCTCGAACTTCCGCCCGCCGACGGTCGCGGACACCAAGGACTGCTTGGTGCCGGCCCGCTGCGTCTCCTCGTACGCACGGCGCAGGACCGCCGCGGGGTCCTGGCCCGCGAGCCGGTCGGCGGTCGCGGTGGGGGACGGCGCGGCGGTCGCCGCCGGGATGCCGCCCCTCCGGACAGAGGCGCGCAGGCCGCGGTGGTGAGGAGGACCGCGCCGGCGAGTGCGGCAGCGGCGGCGGACGTGGTGGTGCGCATGCGAAAGGCCCCGGGGAACTGGTGTTCCCGGGAGCCTGGCGGCCGGTGCGCGAGGGCGCGTCGGGGTTTGCGCGCGCCGGTGCGGTACGTCTGTGCGGCGAGCCTGCAACGGTTGCGCGGATCCCCTCGATGGCGGCCGGAAACGCTGTATACCCTCAGACCCTGAACTTCTTCGACACGGTCCGTCAGGAGCAGCGATGCACGGCCCCGGCCTTCCGCCGCAGCATGGCCCCCAGCCCAGTTCCGGGGGTGTGGTGGCACTGCGCGTGCTGTTCGCCCTGCTGCCCGTCCTGAGCTGCGGCTTCCTGGGGTGGGCCACGATGCTGCGGCTCGCGATCGTCACCCGCAAGTCCGCCGACTGGATCCTGCTGGCGGTCAACTTCGCGCTGACCGTCGCCTGGATCGCGCTGATCGGCGCCGACCCGACCCCGAACACCGACGGCTGGCAGGGCAACACCGGCGCCTTCGGCACCATCCTGACCGGCGTCGCGACCTGCGTGTACTTCCTGGTGGCCGATATCCGCCACTACGAGAGGAAGGCGGCGGCCCGGACCGCGGCCTGGTACCCGGGGCAGCCCGCCCCGTACGTGCCGCCGCAGGCGCAGGCCGCCGGCCCGGCGTACGGCTACCCGCAGCCGCAGGTCCAGCCGCAGGTCCAACCCCAGCCGCAGCCGCAGACGCCCGCCCATGGCCCGGTCACCCCGCCGCGGATCGGCCAGGTCCGCGCCGAGCTCGACGAACTGAGCGAGCTGCTGCGCCAGCAGACCCCGCCCCAGAACCCGAGCCCGAACCAGAACCCCAACGGTGAGGGCACGGGTCGGTGAGCGACGACGGCCGGATCATCGGCGAGCGCTACCGGCTGGCCTCCCTGCTGGGCCAGGGCGGCATGGGCCAGGTGTGGACCGCGTACGACCAGCGCCTGGACCGACGCGTCGCCGTCAAGCTGCTGCGCCCCGACAAGGTGGCCGGCCCCGGCTCCGTCGCCGACGAGCTGCGCCGCCGCTTCGTGCGCGAGTGCCGGGTCACCGCCCAGGTCGACCACCCGGGCCTGGTCACCGTCCACGACGCGGGCAGCGACGGCGACGAGCTGTTCCTCGTCATGGGCTACGTCGAGGGCACCAACCTCGCCGACCACCTCGCCGCCCACGACCCCTACCCGTGGCCGTGGGCCGTGTCGGTGGTGGCGCAGTTGTGCGGGGTGCTGTCGGCCGTGCACGCGGTGCCGATCGTGCACCGCGACCTCAAGCCGCGGAACGTGATGGTCCGCCCCGACGGCACCGTCCTGGTCCTCGACCTCGGCGTCGCCTCGGTGATGGACACCGACACCACCCGCCTCACCAGCACCGGCTCCCCGATCGGCAGCCCCGCGTACATGGCGCCCGAGCAGGCCATGGGCGGCGCGGTGGGCCCGTACACCGACCTGTACGCGCTCGGCGTGCTGCTGTACGAACTGCTCTCCGGCAACGTGCCCTTCGCCGGCTCCACCGCGCTCGGCGTGCTCCACCGCCACCTGTACGAGCCGCCGGTGCCCGTGCGCCGGGTGCGCCCGGAGATCCCGCACCAGCTGGAGGCGACCCTGCTCCACCTGCTGGCCAAGGACCCGCAGGACCGGCCCTCCTCAGCCCAGCAGGTGTACGAGGCCCTCGTCCCGCTGCTGCCCAAGCAGGGCGCGGGCACCCCGGCGGCCTCCCTCGACCCCACCCGCCCGTTCCTGCGCCCGCACGCGCCCTGGCCGGACCGGGCCGCCGCCATCCCGCCGCAGCCGACCGCGCCGCCGTCCCGGCCGGACATCCCGGCCGCCGTGGACGAGGCCCGCAAGCTCCTCGACCAGGGCCGTCTGACCCAGGCGGTGGACATCCTCGGCGGCATCCTGCCCGCCGCGGCCGCCCAGCACGGCGAGCACTCCACCATCGTCCGCAGCCTGCGCAAGCAGTACGCCGCCACGCTCATGGACGACGGCCAGTACCGCCGTGCCCTGCCGGAACTGCACCGCCTCGCCGAGGAGTTCCCGGCCGGCGACCCGCAGTCCCTGCGGTTCCGCTACGACGCGGCGCAGTGCCTGGAGCAGCTCGGCGAGCCGGCCGCGGCGCTGGCCGAGTACCGCGCGCTGCTGCCGCTCTTCGAGAACCACTACGCGAACCCGGACCCGGGCCTGCCGCTGGAGGTCCGCCGCCGGATCGCGCAGCTGCTGCTCTCCCTCGGCGACCGCCCCGCGGCTCACGACACGCTGGCGCGCCTGCTCTTCGACGCCGAGCGCGTCCACGGCCCCGGCCACCCCTTCTCCGCTGAGGTGCGCCGCACCCTCCAGTGGCTCAGCCGCGTCCACTGACGCCGCCGCAGCTCCCGTACCGCCACCAGCAGCAGCGCGCCCGCCGCGGCTGCCGCGCCCGGCAGCAGGCCCGGTGGGCGGAAGGTGCAGGCCACGGTGCGGGTGGCGGGGGTCACCGGGGTGGCGACCAGGCCCAGGTAGGCCGTGGCGGGGCGGCCGTTGCAGCTCCAGCCGGCGATCGCGGGCGCGGCGAGGACCGCCGTGCCCGAGCTGCCCGGCGGGAGGGCGGCGCTGACCGACGAGGCCCCGACCCGCACCGAGGCCGCATCCGGGGCCGCCGCGCGCAGGGCCGCCACCGCCGCGTCGAGGCGGCCGCGGTCGAGGCAGGACAGCTCCCGGCGGGGCGGCGCGGGGCCGTCGAGGAGCAGGGCGGAGGATGCGCCGCGGGAGACACCGAGCGGCTGGAGGGCGGCCCGGTTGCGCGGCGGGTTGCCGTTCAGCCGGAAGGCGGGCCCGTCGGCGAGGCGGGCGGTCGCGTTGTACTCCGGGGCCCACAGGAAGGCCTCCGTGCCCGCGCGGCAGACCCCGGGCGCGACCGGGTCCTCGTACACGCGCGCGCCCAGCAGGAGTTCCTGGTTGGCGAAGGGCGGGCCGTCGCCGTAGGAGGGGGCCGGGCCTGAGGGGCCTGAGGGACTTGCGGGGCCTGCGGGGCGCAGGGTGATCAGGGGCAGGGGGCGGCTTCGGGTGACCGTGCCGTCCGGCTGCAGGCGGGCGCCGACCGCGAAGAGGGCGTCGGTGACCGGGTTGTCGATGCTCTGCACGTTGCGGCCGCGCGAGGTCCAGCCGGCGCCGAGGGCGACCATCGTCCGCGTGTACACGTCCGGGGTGTGGCTGCTGTAGTACGCGCCGCCCTCCCCGCCCAGCAGCAGCGGATCGTTGCCCGACAGGGCCGGGCGGCTCGGGTCGGTGCGGTACGCCGGCCAGCCCTCGGCCCCCGCCAGGGCCGCGGCCCGCGCGGTGTGGGCGGCCCCCCAGGACGGGTAGTCGTCCAGGCCGCCCAGCTTGCCGCGGTGGCCGAAGGCCGTGGTCGCCGCCGCCTGCCCGGCCAGCACCACGGCCAGCAGGGCCGCCGCCGGGAGCGCGAGCCGTCGCCGGGCCGGCCCCGGGCCGAGCGTCCACCAGGCCGCGCCGGCCAGGACGAGCCCGCCGCCGAACAGCGCGAACCCCCAGGCGGTGGCCAGCGGGCTGCCGCCCGCCGCGAGGCCCGCCGCGCCCAGCAGGGCCGCGCCGGCCGCGAGGGCCCGCGGCCCGGGCACCCCGTGGGTGAGGGCGGCCCACGCCGCGATGACGGCCACGCCCGCCAGGACGAAGGTCTGCCGGTACGGGCTGCCGTTCGGGGTGGCGAAGAGGTGCCAGGCCAGGTGGGACGGCGTCCACTGGAAGGACAGCAGCACGGCCGCGGTCAGCCCGCTCCACGCCAGCCGGGTGCGCGGCGGCACGGCCCGGTGGAACGGCAGCGCCGCCACCAGCAGCAGGGTCCCGGTCCCGACGAACAGCGCCGGGGAGGAGAAGGAGTACGTGCCGGGCAGCATCCGCGCGAACACGTCCGCCCAGGGCGCCGGCCGGAACTCCCGGGTCCACCCCGGGTAGGCCTGCCGGGAGCTGAGGAAGAGCGGCACCAGCACCGGCGCGGACACGGCGATGCCCAGCAGCACCGCCCCGGCCGCCCGGGCCGCCGCGCCGACCCGCTCCCGTACCGGCCGCCGCTGCAGCACCAGCCGTACCAGCAGCACCAGCGCCGCCCCCAGGGTGGCCATGTACGCGGTGTAGAAGTTCGCCGTCCAGCAGACCGCCGCAACCAGGACGGCGGCGGTGAACCGGCGCCCGCGCAGCGCCCATTCGCCCGTCAGGCACAGCAGCGGGAAGGCGATCAGCCCGTCCAGCCACATCGGGTTGTACGAGGCCTCGATCACCGACCAGCCGCACAGCGCGTACGAGGCCCCCAGCAGCCCCGCCGCCCACCACCGCCCGCGGGCCTGCGTGCGCAGCAGCCAGGCCATCGCCGCCGCCGCGGCCGCGGTCTTGAGCACGGAGACCACGTACACCGCGAGGTCGATGTCCTGACGCGGGAACAGGGCGACGAGCGGGGCGAACGGGCTGGTCAGATAGGTGCCGAGGTCGGGCAGGAAGCTGGTGCCGTAGCCGGACTGCCAGTTGAGCAGCAGCCCGCCGCGGGCCCGCCCGTGCAGCAGGTCCCACAGGTGGGCGTGGAAGGGGACGAACTGGTTGCCGAGGTCGTTGACGCTGCGGTGCCGGTGTCCGTACGGGAACACGCGCGCGGCCGCGTCCCCCGAGCAGACGGCCGCGGCCGTGACCAGGGCGGCGAGCACCGAGGCCGCCAGGCTCGCACGGCGCGGGGAACGGCCCGGCAGGCGGATCGGGGAGCGGCGCGGCGGACGGGGCGGGGCGGGCCGCGGCGACGGGGGAGGTGGGGTGCGCGCCGGGAGGGGCGGCAGCGCGGCCGGCGACGGGTGCGGTGTCGACATGGTGGGCCGACCTTGGCAGCGCCGGTGGACCGGGCGGTGGCCGCCGGGTGAACACGTACCCCAACACCCCGGGAATCGTTGGTCGAACCGGTGGCCCGTACCACCCTGACTGCATACCATCGATCACCGCACGGCCTTTGTGCACCGACGCACAATCTCCCGGCCCTGGAGGCTCCTTTGCACCGTCGCACAGCGCTCTCCGTCTCCGCCGCCCTGCTCGTGGCGGCCCCCCTGCTGTCCGCCTGCTCGGGCCAGGCCCGCCCGGGCACCGCGGCCGTCGTCGGCGGCGAGCGGATCACCACCTCCGCCCTCCAGGCCCAGGTCAACGACGTCCGCACCGCGCAGAACCGCACCGGGCAGTCCGCCGCCCAGCTCATCCAGGCCTCGCCCGGCCTGGAGCGGGTCAAGCTCAACAAGATGATCCAGACCGCCGTGCTGGAGCGCGCCGCCAAGGACGCGGGCGTGGTCGTCAGCCCGCGCGAGGTCGGGGAGTTCCGCAAGGCCCAGCTGGAGAAGGCCGGCGGCCCCGACAAGCTGGAGGCCGCCGCCCTGGAGCAGGCCCACCTGGCCCCCGGCCAGCTGGAGGCCGACGCCCGCTTCAAGCTGCTGCGCGACAAGCTCTTCGAGCACTACGGCAGCCAGGACAAGGCCCTGGAGAAGCTCGCGGCCGCGGCGAAGGCCCTGCACATCGAGGTCAACCCCCGCTACGGGGCCTGGGACGCGCAGCAGATCGTCCTCGGGGACCAGGAGACGCCGTGGATCGCCCAGCGGACCCGGCCCGAGCAGGTACCCGCCGGAGCCTGAGGCGCGCCGCCGGAGGTAGGTTCGGAGGGTGAACGCCCACGCCGCCGAACCCGCCCGCCCCTCCGGCCCCGTCTCCGGTCCGGTCTCCGGCCCCGTCTCCGGTCCGGCCTCCGGCCCGGCCGACGAGGACGCCGTCGGCCGGATCGTCCTGCTCACCGCCAGCCACCGGGTCGCCCCCGGCCTGCTGTCCTGGCCGGCCTGGCAGACCCTGCACGCCGCGGACCGGGTGCTGTGCGCCGACCCCGGCCACCCGCAGCTGCCGTACCTGCGGGAGGCCGGCGTCGAGGTGGACCTGGAGGCCCCGGACGCGCACGCCCTCGTCGACGCCTGCGCGGGCGGCCGCACCGTCGTGGTCATCCCGTCCGGCGAGGGCGACCAGCGGCTCACCGACGGCCTGGCCCGGCTCGCCGGCTCCGGCCGCGTCGCCATGCCCGACCTCGAGCTGCTGCCCGGCTCGTACGACCTGCCCGGCGCCCGGCTGCTCGACCTGGTCCAGGTGATGGACCGGGTCCGCCGGGAATGCCCGTGGACCTCCCGCCAGACCCACCGCGGACTGGTGAAGTACGCCATCGAGGAGGCGTACGAGCTGGTCGAGGCCATCGAGGACGGCGACCGGGAGGAGCTGCGCGAGGAGCTGGGCGACGTCCTGCTCCAGGTGGTCTTCCACGCGCGGATCGCCGAGGAGGACACCGACGAGCCGTTCTCCGTCGACGACGTGGCCGGCAGCCTCGTCGAGAAGCTGATCCGCCGCCACCCGCACGTCTTCGGCGACGCCGAGGCGCAGACCGCGGAGGACGTCAGCGCGCACTGGCAGCGCACCAAGGCGGTGGAGAAGCAGCGCGCCTCGGTCACCGACGGGATCCCGCTGGGCCAGCCCGGCCTCGCGCTCGCGGCCAAGCTGGCCGGCCGGGCCCGCGCGGGCGGGCTCGCCGTGGAGCTGCCGGGCGGCGAGGGCATCGGGTACGAGCTGCTGCGGCTGGCGGCGCGGGCCGAGGCCGAGGGCGTCGACCCGGAGACCGCCCTGCGCGCCGCGGCCCGCACCTACCGCGACGCGATCCGCGCCGCGGAGGGCGTCGAGGCGTAGCCGCCGCACGGACGAGGCCGCCGCCCGGCCGGCCCGCCCCGCCGCCGGGCGGCAGGGTGGGCCGCCGCGCGGAGCCTCTCCCCGCCCCGCCCTTTCACCGTTTCCCGGGGCTTCGCGCCGGGCCCCGCCGTGGGCGGCGGGCCCGGTGGACGGCGTCCCGCGCTCACCCGTCCCGCGCTCGGCCGCCCGCGTTCAGCCGTTCCGCGGTGCGCGGCCGGAGGGGTTGAGCCAGTGCGGGTCCGGGCGGTGCAGGAACCACTCGCCGAAGCCCAGGGGCCGGCCGTCCGGGCCGTGGCCGGTGCCGTCGGCGGGTACGGAGTCGTGGAAGATCCGGGCGGGGCGGGCGCCGAGCTCCTGCAGGACGTGCGCGGTCTCGCCGACGAACGCCGGCGGCCCGCTGAGGTAGACGTCCTGGTCGGGCCACAGGCCCCGGTTGCCCATCGCGGTCGCGAGCCGGGCGGTGGCCTCGTTGCGGTGCTGCCCGGGTGCGGGCGTGATGTAGGTGACGGCGAGCCGGCGGAAGGCGGCCGCGTACTCCTCGATCAGCGGCCGGTCGTACAGGTGCGCGGCGTCGCGGGCGACGACGAAGAGCCGCACGTCCAGGTCGGGCGGATGCGCGGCGAGCTGCTCCAGCAGGGCCCGGATCGGCGCCCAGCCGGTGCCGGCGGCGATGAGGCTGACCGGGCGGTCGTCGCGGCGCAGCGTCAGTGCGCCGCCGGCGGCGCCGATCCGCAGGACCTCGCCGGGCCCGGCCTCGCGGACCAGAGCGGTGCTGAGCCGGCCGCGCTCGATGCGGCTGACGTGCAGGTCCAGGGTGCCGTCGGGGCGCGGGGCGTTGCCGATGGAGTAGGTGCGCCAGGTCCGCGGGACCCGCTCGCTGCTCACGCTCGTGTACTGGCCCGGTAGATAGGGGAAGGGGGCGTGGGGCCGCAGGGTCAGCACGCCTATGTCCTGCCCGTACCGCAGGTGGCGCACGATCTCCGCGTCCCACCAGGGCGGGTCCTGGCTCGCGGCGGCGCCGGCCGTCATCGCGTCGGCTATCGCCTGGTACGCCTCCGACCAGGCCTTTTCCACCTCGGGGGTCCAGGCGCTGCCGGATGCCTCGGCGAGGGCGGCGAGCAGGCTGGCGCCGACGGCGGCGTAGTGCTCGGGGCCGGCGAGGAACTTGCGGTGGTCGCGGCCGAGGTCGTGGAGGTAGGAGGCCAGGCCCTCGTGCTCGAGGTGGGCGATCACGTGGGTCAGGGAGGCGAAGAGCCGGTCCCGCTGGCGCTGCATGTCCTCGGCGGAGGTCGGGAAGAGCGCGCGGATCGCGGGGTTGTGCCAGAAGAGGTGGGAGTAGAAGTACTTGACCGCGTGCTCGGCCCGTCTCTCCACCACCGCGAAACTGCTTTTCAAGATCCTCACATCCACAGGACCGAAAGTAGGAGCGGCGGCCACCGCGGCGTCAAGTGACGGCCGATCTGCGGACAGCCGTGGCGAACCCCCCATAAGGGGTGCGGCGTGCCGCCCGGGATACGGTCGACCCGTGCACGAGCCGACCCCCGCCGCCCCCGAAGACGCCGCCGCCTCCGCTGCCGCAGACGCCTCGGCCGCCCCGGCCGCCCCGGCCCCGACCCTGTTCGACTGGGAGTTCGCGACCGACCCCTATCCCGCGTACGCCTGGCTGCGCGAGCACGCCCCCGTGCACCGCACCCGGCTCCCCAGCGGGGTCGAGGCCTGGCTGGTGACCCGGTACGCCGATGCCCGCCAGGCCCTCGCCGACCAGCGGCTCAGCAAGAACCCGGCGCACCACGCGGAGCCGGCGCACGCCAAGGGCAAGACCGGGATCCCGGGGGAGCGCAAGGCGGAGCTGATGACGCACCTGCTGAACATCGACCCACCGGACCACACCCGGCTGCGGCGCCTGGTGTCGAAGGCGTTCACGCCGCGCAGGGTGGCGGAGTTCACGCCGCGGGTGCAGGAGCTGACCGACCACCTCATCGACGGCTTCGCCGGGCGGGGCGAGGCGGACCTCATCCACGAGTTCGCCTTCCCGCTGCCCATCTACGCCATCTGCGAGATGCTCGGCGTGCCGCGCGAGGACCAGGACGACTTCCGCGACTGGGCCGGGATGATGATCCGCCACGGCGGCGGCCCGCGCGGCGGAGTGGCCCGTTCCGTCAAGCAGATGCGGACGTACCTCGGTGAACTCATCCTCCGCAAAAGGGATGATCTGGGCGATGATCTGATCTCGGACCTGATCCGGGCGAGCGACCACGGCGACCACCTCACCGAGGCCGAGGCCACGGCCATGGCGTTCATCCTGCTCTTCGCGGGTTTCGAGACCACCGTGAACCTCATCGGCAACGGCGTCCACTCCCTCTTCATGAACCCCGGGCAACGCGCGCGGCTGCAGGCCTCCCTCGCCGCCGGGGAGCGCGGGCTGCTCCAGACCGGGGTGGAGGAGCTGCTGCGCTACGACGGCCCCGTCGAGCTCGCCACCTGGCGCTTCGCCACCCGGCCGCTGACGCTCGGCGGACAGGACATCGCGGTCGGCGACCCGGTGCTGGTGGTCCTCGCCGCCGCCGACCGGGACCCGGCGCGGTTCGCCGACCCCGACACCCTGGACCTCGGACGCGCCGACAACCAGCACCTCGGGTACGGCCACGGGATCCACTACTGCCTGGGCGCTCCGCTCGCCCGACTCGAAGGACAGACGGCGCTTGCGACTTTGCTGACGCGTCTGCCGGATCTGGAACTCGCCGTTCCGTCAACTGACCTGCGTTGGCGCGGGGGTCTGATCATGCGTGGCCTGCGCACGCTTCCCGTGCGCTTCACACCCCGAAACAACTGAACGTTTTCTGAGAGAAAGTCAACTCCTTGCTCAACTTGTGACAATCGTTCGAAGGGGGCTAGGTTCTGCCGTTACCCAGCCGTTATGCGAAAGGTGCAGCACATGCGTTCCGGGAACGGCCGCCACAGACGCCCCCGCCAGGTACCCGCGATTGTCGTCACCGCCGGAGTCACGGGCTCCGCGCTGGCCCTGCCACTGCTCGCCGCCACCGGCGCGAGCGCGGCCGACGCCTCGACGTGGGACAAGGTCGCCGAGTGCGAGAGCGGAGGCACCTGGAGCGCCAACACCGGCAGCGGTGCGTACGGCGGGCTGGCCTTCACCCAGGAGCAGTGGCAGAACGCGGGAGGCCTGGAGTTCGCCGAGCGCCCCGACCTCGCCAGCCGGTCCCAGCAGATCGCCGTCGCCGACCGCATGCTCGGCGCCCAGGGCCCCGAGGCATGGCAGAACTGCGCGGCCTCGGCCGGGCTGACCAAGGACGCCCCCGCGGCGGACGTGGACCCGGGCGCCACCGGCAAGCACCGCGCCGTCGGCGCCACCCCGAGCCGCCCGGACGACAAGGTCCCGGCCGGCCGCAACGGGGAGCGGGCCACCGACTTCGGCGCCCCGACGCCCGGACCCACCTTCACCCTCCCGCCCGCGCCGCAGGCCCCCGTCAGCGACCTGCCCGTCATGCCCGACCCGGACCTGCCGTCCCCGACGCCGCTGCCGGGCACCCCGAGCACCGACCCGGGCGCCCCGACGGCCCCGACGGCGCCCACCGCGCCCGGTACGGCGCCCACGGCCCCGGTGAACCCGGCGGACCCCACCGCCCCGGTGAACCCGGGCGCACCCACGGCCCCGGGTGCCACCCCCTCCGCCCCGTCGGCCGCGCCCACCCCGGGCGCCTCCGCCGACCCGGCCGCCATACCGGACACCACCGCCACCGGCAAGCACCGTGGCGCCCCCGCCGCGGAGGGCGCGGCCCCCTCGTACACCGTGAAGGAGGGCGACAGCCTCGCCACCATCGCGGACGCCAAGGGGGTCAAGGGCGGCTGGAGCGCCCTGTACCAGGCCAACGAGCAGGTCATCGGCGGCGACGCCAACCTGATCAAGCCGGGCCAGAACCTGGATCTAAGCCAGAAATAACGGCACTTCGGGCACCCGGAAAGAGTTGAATGTCCGGTTCGTTCAAATGAGACATGTGTCTCTTCCGGTCAACTGGCGTGTCCTGTCCGTAACCTTGGGCAAACCACCCGCTCACCTGCGCAAACACCCTTGCGGAGAGCGCAAGTAGGGGCCCTCCCCCGCCGAAGTTCCTCGGTTGAACATCGGCGGGGGACCTGTCTACCTTCTGAATCGCCCGCCACCGCGGGCCCCTTCGACCGCATCGCCGAGTCCTGCCGGCGGCCGGGGGAACACACGTCGCGTCAAGCGCCGAAGGCAGGAGCGGGGGAACCAACGAAGGCGCCGGGAAGGACCGTTGGAAGACGGTCACGAACGGCTAGGGGTGAAGACGCGCCACGTGCGCGGCCGGGCAACTCATCCGCCCGAACCCGACAGCTCACCTCGCAGGCGTCGGTGAGGAGAACTCCATGCTGCTTTCCGGCAAGGGCAAGCACCGCCGCGCCACGGCCATCGAGCGGACCACCCGTATCGTCACGCTCGCCGGCGTCGCCGGTGTCGCCGTCGCGGCCCCGCTGATGACCGCGGGCTCCGCGTCCGCCGCCACCGCCTCCGAGTGGGACCGCGTCGCGCAGTGCGAGTCCGGCGGCAACTGGTCCATCAACACGGGCAACGGCTACTACGGCGGCCTGCAGTTCTCCGCCTCCACCTGGGCCGCCTACGGCGGCAAGACCTACGCCGCGCAGGCCAACCAGGCCTCCAAGTCGCAGCAGATAGCCATCGCGGAGAAGGTCCTCAAGGGCCAGGGCAAGGGCGCCTGGCCGGTCTGCGGCAAGGGCCTGTCGAACTCCTCGTACTCCGGCGGCGGCTCGAGCGACACCCCGAAGCAGACGCCGAAGACCGAGACGAAGAAGACCGAGACCAAGAAGGCCGAGACGCCGAAGACGCAGCCGAAGAAGGAGACGCCGCGCGCCGAGGCGCCGGTGACCCGCTCCGAGCGCGGCGACTCCTCGGTCATCAAGACCGGCAACGGCTCCTACGAGGTCAAGTCCGGCGACACCCTGGGCTCCATCGCCGAGGCCAACGGCGTCAAGGGCGGCTGGCAGAAGCTGTTCGAGCTGAACAAGGACATCGTCTCGGACGCCGACCTGATCTACCCGGGCCAGATGCTGAAGCTCAGCTGAATTCCCCGGCAACTCTCGCGCGTGCCGTGACAGCACGCACACCCCCCACCGCCCGGCGCGTATCCCCCCACGCGCCGGGCGGCGGTGCGTCCGGCCCGCGCAGCGACCGTACGACAGGCCGGTAGCGGCTGGGCAGCGGCCGACAGGGCCCGACAGCCCCGTAATCAAGGGGCCTATGTCCCGGAAGCGGGGTATTCGGGCCCTTTTTCGTCCCAGGACCCGGGCGGTCGGCTGGCCGACTGCCCGGAGGCGGTTAGGCTCTAGGCGGCAAGGCCATCCCACGGCCGTACCCGCCACCGCACACCCAGCGTCACATCCCAGAAGGAGATGCTCGTGCCGTCCATCGACGTCGTCGTAGCCCGGGAAATCCTGGACTCCCGAGGCAACCCCACGGTCGAGGTCGAGGTGGGCCTCGACGACGGCAGCACCGGCCGTGCTGCCGTTCCGTCCGGCGCCTCCACCGGTGCCTTCGAGGCCATTGAGCTCCGCGACGGCGACCCCAACCGCTACATGGGCAAGGGCGTGGAGAAGGCCGTCCTCGCGGTCATCGAGCAGATCGGCCCGGAGCTCGTCGGCTACGACGCCACCGAGCAGCGCCTGATCGACCAGGCCATGTTCGACCTGGACGCCACCGACAACAAGGGCTCGCTCGGCGCCAACGCCATCCTCGGCGTCTCCCTGGCCGTGGCCCACGCCGCCTCCGAGGCCTCGGACCTGCCGCTCTTCCGCTACCTCGGCGGCCCGAACGCGCACCTGCTGCCCGTTCCGATGATGAACATCCTCAACGGCGGCTCGCACGCCGACTCCAACGTGGACATCCAGGAGTTCATGATCGCGCCGATCGGCGCGGAGTCCTTCTCCGAGGCCCTGCGCTGGGGCACCGAGGTCTACCACACCCTCAAGTCCGTGCTGAAGGGCAAGGGCCTGTCCACCGGTCTGGGCGACGAGGGCGGCTTCGCCCCGAACCTCGGCTCCAACCGCGAGGCCCTGGACCTCATCCTCGAGGCCATCAAGCAGGCCGGCTACACCCCCGGCAAGGACATCGCTCTCGCGCTCGACGTCGCCGCGTCCGAGTTCTACAAGGACGGCAAGTACAACTTCGAGGGCCAGGCCCGCTCGGCCGCCGAGATGACCGAGTACTACGAGGAGCTCGTCTCCGCGTACCCGCTGGTCTCCATCGAGGACCCGCTGTTCGAGGACGACTGGGCCGGCTGGAAGGTCATCACCGAGAAGCTCGGCGCCAAGGTCCAGCTCGTCGGTGACGACCTGTTCGTCACCAACCCGGAGCGCCTGGCCCGCGGCATCGAGGAGGGCACCGCCAACGCCCTGCTCGTGAAGGTCAACCAGATCGGCTCGCTGACCGAGACCCTTGACGCCGTCGAGCTCGCCCAGCGCAACGGCTTCAAGTGCATGATGTCGCACCGCTCCGGCGAGACCGAGGACGTCACCATCGCCGACCTCGCCGTCGCCACCAACTGCGGCCAGATCAAGACCGGCGCCCCGGCCCGTTCCGAGCGCGTCGCCAAGTACAACCAGCTGCTGCGCATCGAGGAGATCCTCGACGACGCCGCGGTGTACGCGGGCCGCAGCGCGTTCCCGCGCTTCAAGGGCTGACGGTCCCTGAGCCTCCGTACGTCCCCGCACTCGGTCCCGTACCGTGTGCGGGGACGTATTGCGTAGTACGGACAGAGGGGAGGCGGGAGCAATGGCCGGGAACCGGGATCGGTTCTCCACCTTCTCCACCGCGACCAGGCTCAAGCAGCTCGGCGAGCGGACCGCCGCCCACGTCTACCGCTCGCAGAGCCGCCGCCAGGTCCGCCGCAGCCGGCTCACCGGCCGGGCCGCCCTGCTCGTGCTCGTCCTCTGTACGCTGGTCGTCGCCCTGGCGTACCCGATGCGCCAGTACGTCTCCCAGCGCTCGGAGATCGCGGAGCAGCAGCGGGCCGCCGCGGCGGCGAGCAAGCGCCTCGAACGCCTGCGCGACGAGAAGGCCCGCTGGCAGGACAACGCCTACGCGGAGCAGCAGGCGCGCAAACACCTGCACTTCGTGCGGCCGGGCGAGATCGGCTACATCATGAACGACCCCGGCGCCGAGGCGGCGGAGCACCGCCGCACCGGCCAGGCCGGATCCGACCGGCCCTGGTACTCCAACGTCTGGGACGGCGTGGACAAGGCCGACCGCCCCGGCGACTGAGCCGCGACCGACCACCAGCAGCACCCATCCACGAGAACGAAGAGACTCCTTCCAGGCATGCAGACGCCCCCGCCCCAGACCGAACGGACCGAGCCGACCGACGCGGACATCGAGGCGTTCGAGCAGCAGCTCGGACGCCCGCCGCGCGGGCTGCGCGCCATCGCCCACCGCTGCCCGTGCGGTCAGCCGGACGTGGTGGAGACCGCCCCCCGCCTCCCCGACGGCACGCCGTTCCCCACCCTCTACTACCTGACCTGCCCGCGCGCGGCCTCCGCGATCGGCACGCTCGAGGCCAACGGCGTGATGAAGGAGATGCAGGCCCGGCTCGCCGAGGACCCCGAGCTCGCCGCCGCCTACCGGGCCGCGCACGAGGACTACATCCGGCGCCGCGACGCCATCGAGGTGCTCCAGGGCTTCCCGAGCGCCGGCGGCATGCCGGACCGGGTCAAGTGCCTGCACGTGCTGGTCGGCCACTCGCTGGCCGCCGGCCCGGGCGTGAACCCGTTCGGCGACGAGGCCCTGGCCATGCTGCCCGAGTGGTGGGCCAAGGGCCCGTGCGTCACCCCGTGCGGGGAGAAGAAGGACGGGGACGCGCAGAAGGAAGCGCAGAAGGAAGCGGAGGGGGACGCATGACCCGGGTCGCCGGCATCGACTGCGGTACGAACTCCATCCGCCTCCTCGTCGCGGACTGCGACCCTGCCACCGGCGAGCTGGTCGAGCTGGACCGGCGGATGACGATCGTCCGCCTCGGCCAGGGCGTGGACAAGACCGGCCGGCTGGCCCCGGAGGCGCTGGAGCGCACCTTCGCGGCCTGCCGCGAGTACGCGGAGGTCATCAAGGAGCTCGGCGCCGAGCGGCTGCGCTTCGTGGCCACCTCGGCCTCCCGCGACGCCGAGAACCGCGACGAGTTCGTCCGCGGTGTCGTCGACATCCTGGGCGTCGAGCCCGAGGTGATCTCCGGCGACCAGGAGGCCGAGTTCTCCTTCACCGGCGCCACCAAGGAGCTGGTGGGCACGGACCACATGGACAAGCCGTTCCTGGTGGTGGACATCGGCGGCGGCTCCACCGAGTTCGTCGTCGGCGAGGAGCACGTCCGGGCCGCCCGCTCGGTCGACGTGGGCTGCGTCCGGATGACCGAGCGCCACCTGGTCGTCGACGGCGTGGTCACCGACCCGCCGACCGAGGCGCAGGTCGCCGCCATACGGGCCGACATCGAGGCGGCCCTGGACCTGGCCGAGCAGACGGTGCCGCTGCGCGAGGCCCGCACCCTGGTCGGCCTGGCCGGCTCGGTGACCACCATCGCCGGGATCGCGCTCGACCTGCCGGAGTACCTCTCCTCGGAGATCCACCACTCCCGGATCCCGTATGCGCAGGTCCGCGAGATCACCGAGCGGATGCTGACCACGACCCACGCCGAGCGCGCCGCCATCCCGGTCCTGCACCCGGGCCGGGTCGACGTGATCGGCGCCGGCGCCCTGGTCCTCCTCGCGATCATGGACCGCATCGGCGCCGAGGAGGTCGTGGTCTCGGAGCACGACATCCTGGACGGCATCGCGATCAAGACCGCGGAAGAGGTCGAGACCGACAAGCAGCGGTCCTGACCTGCTGAGGCGGCGCTTCGATGAGCCGATCGGAGCGTCGCCCCCGTGTTTCAGATGTTGCGGTGGACGTCGCGGCGGTCACCGACCTTGACGACGAGGATGACGAGCTCGCCATCGAGTACCTGGTAGGCGATCCGGTAGCTGCCGACCCGAAGCCGGTAGAGGCCGGAGGGCCCGGTCAGCTTCTTGATGTCTGCGTCCTCGCGGAAGGGATCGTCACCCAGAGTGGTGAGCGCGGCGAGGATGCGCATCGCGGCCGGTTTGTCGATCGCACGAAGCTGCCGTTGCGCCGAGGTGGTGAACCGGAAGGCGTACTTCACGCCGCGCCATCACCCCGCTCGCTGAACAGGTCGGCCAGCAGCTCGGCCATGGTCACGGTCGGGCCGCCTTCGGCAAGGACTGCCTCAGCCTCGCGTGCGAGCAGTTCGTCGGCCGCCTCTTCGAGGGCGTTGAAGTCCGCGATGGGCACCAGAGCGGCCACTGGGGCGCCGTTTCGCGTGATGACGGTCGGTGCGCCCTGTTCGGCACGGTTGATGTGGTCCGCGAGGTGGGCGCGGGCTTCGCGCACGGTCACTGCGTTCTCACTCATGTCGGCAGTGTACGCGGTGGAGTGTACACGCGCCGCCGGGGCGGCAACGGCGTGTGGGTTCACCGGAGATGGTGGACGGCATCGCCTGGTCCGTCGCCTGACGAGGACCCGGAGACACTTCCGCACGGCTGTGGAGCCCGTGACCGGAGGGTTGTGGGGGTCGGGGAGGGGCTGGAGGAACCTTTCTGGGGGTCTTTCGGCCCTCTCCCCGAAGAAAGTTCGTGAAGTTCTTCACAAGGAAAAGAGGCCTACGGGGCCAAGTCGGAGGCCCTTCGGGGTCTTTCGGGGACCCGCAGGCCCGTTTTGTTCGTGCGTTCGTGTGATTCACGGAGGGGGCGGGGCCGGGCCGGTAGGTATCGACGAACCCGGTGGTCTACTCCGGTTTCAAGCCTGGAGGCCAGTTCAGAACGGGTGAACAACGAGTCCCGTTACACCGTGGTTCCCGTTTCGCGCCATGACCTCCGTCACGTGGGCCGCGCAGTGTAGCAGAGGCCCCGACGGTTCTTGTGAAGGGGCTCACGAGCATCACCCCTGAGGGTGCTGGATACTCGTTCCATGAGCACCACGGAGCGTCCCAGGATCCTCGTTGTAGGAGGTGGGTACGTAGGCCTGTACGCAGCCAAGCGCATCATGAAGAAGATGCGCTACGGCGAGGCGACCGTCACGGTCGTCGACCCGCGCTCGTACATGACCTACCAGCCCTTCCTCCCCGAAGTGGCCGCAGGCAGCATCTCGCCGCGGCACGTCGTCGTCCCGCTGCGACGCGTGCTGCCCAAGGCTGAGGTTCTCACCGGCCGGGTCACCACCATCGACCAGGACCGCAAGGTCGCCGTCGTCACGCCGCTGGTCGGCGAGGCGTACGAGCTGCCCTTCGACTACCTGGTGATCGCGCTCGGCGCCATCTCCCGCACCTTCCCGATCCCCGGCCTCGCCGAGCAGGGCATCGGCATGAAGGGCGTCGAGGAGGGCATCGGCCTGCGCAACCACGTCCTCGAGCAGCTCGACAAGGCCGAGTCCACGACGGACGAGAACGTCCGCCGCAAGGCCCTCACCTTCGTCTTCATCGGCGGCGGCTTCGCCGGCGCCGAGACGATCGGCGAGGTCGAGGACATGGCCCGCGACGCCGCGAAGTACTACTCCACGATCAAGCGCGAGGACATGCGCTTCATCCTGGTCGACGCGGCCGACAAGATCCTCCCCGAGGTCGGGCCCAAGCTCGGCACCTGGGGCAAGGAGCACCTCGAGTCCCGCGGCATCGAGATCTACCTCGGCACCTCGATGGACTCCTGCGTCGACGGCCACGTCGTGCTGAAGAACGGCCTCGAGGTCGACTCCAACACGATCGTGTGGACCGCGGGCGTCAAGCCCAACCCGGCGCTGGCCCGCTACGGCCTGCCGCTCGGCCCGCGCGGCCACGTCGACACCGCCCCGACCCTCCAGGTCCAGGGCACCGACTACATCTGGGCCGCCGGCGACAACGCCCAGGTCCCGGACGTCGCCGCCCGCAAGGCCGGCGTCGAGAACGCCTGGTGCCCGCCGAACGCCCAGCACGCGCTGCGCCAGGCCAAGGTCCTCGGCGACAACGTGGTCTCCGGCATGCGGGGCTTCCCGCAGAAGGAGTACTCGCACGCCAACAAGGGTGCGGTGGCGGGCCTCGGCCTCCACAAGGGCGTGGCGATGATCGTCATGGGCAAGATGAAGATCAAGCTCAAGGGCCGCCTCGCGTGGTACATGCACCGCGGCTACCACGGCATGGCCATGCCGACCTGGAACCGTAAGATCCGCGTCTTCGCGGACTGGACCCTCGGCATGTTCCTCAAGCGCGAGGTCGTCTCCCTCGGTGCTCTGGAGACCCCGCGCGAGGAGTTCTACGAGGCCGCCAAGCCGGCCCCGGCTCCGGCCGCCGCGGCCGCGCCCGCCGAGAAGGCCAAGGCCTCCTGACCCGGGCCTGACCGACCGGCACGCAGTACGCCCCGAAGGGGCCGCCCGCCATCCGTGGTGCGGGCGGCCCCTTCGGCGTTCCCGGGCGGCGGCCGGCGGGGGTTCCTCCCCGCCCCGGCCGGCGGCTCCTCCTCCCGCAGATTGGCCGGGGACGGATCTGGGTAGTCCGTTGCGCCGGATCGTTTCAGGAGGTGCCGAGATGACCGACGCCGCGCCGCGGCTGGCCGCTGTGGCCGAGACCCTGCTGGGCGCCCCGCTGCCCGTCCGGATCCGGGCCTGGGACGGCAGTGAGGCCGGGCCGCCCACCGGCCCCGTGCTGGTGCTGGCCCACCGGCGCGCCCTGCGCCGGATGCTGTGGCGGCCGGGTGAACTGGGCCTGGCCCGCGCCTGGGTGGCCGGGGACCTCACCGTCGACGGGGACCTGTACGCCCTACTGGACCGGATCTCCGGCCTGCTGTGGGACCGCGGGTCCGACAGCCACGGCCCCGATCCCCGACCCGACCCCCGCCCCGGCTCCACCGGCCTCGCCAAGCTCGCCGCCCTGCGCCCGCACCTGCACGCGCGCGCCCCCGGCGCCTCCGGGACCGCCGCGCTGCTGCGCGACCCCGCCGCGCGGGCCGCCGTACGCGAGCTCGTCGCGCTGGCCCGGCCGCTGCCGCCGCCCGCGCCGCCCGCCGAGGAGGCCGTCCGCCGCGGCGGCCCCATGCACACGCGCAGCCGTGACAGGCAGGCGATCAGCCACCACTACGACGTGGGCAACGAGTTCTACGAGCGGGTCCTCGGCCCGTCGATGGTGTACTCCTGCGCCTACTGGAGCCCCGGCGGCACCCTGGAGGAGGCCCAGCGCGACAAACTCGACCTGGTCTGCCGCAAGCTGGGCCTCGCGCCGGGCGCCCGGCTCCTCGACGTCGGCTGCGGCTGGGGCTCCATGGCGCTGCACGCCGCCCGCGAGTACGGGGCGAGGGTGACCGGCATCACGCTCTCGCGCGAGCAGGCGGCGTACGCCCTCAAGCAGGCCGCGGAGGAGGGACTGGCCGACCGGGTCGAGATCCGCGTCCAGGACTACCGGGACGTCAAGGACGGTCCGTACGACGCGATTTCGTCCATCGGGATGGCCGAACACGTCGGCGCGGACCGCTACCGCGAGTACGCCCGTCTCCTGTACGGGCTGCTGCGGCCCGGCGGCCGGCTGCTGAACCACCAGATCGCCCGCCGACCCGAGCCGGACGAAGAGGCCTACCGCATCGACGAGTTCATCGACGCCTACGTCTTCCCCGACGGCGAGCTCTCGCCGCTCGGCACGACCGTCGGCGAGCTGGAGCGGGCCGGGTTCGAGGTCCGCGACGTGGAGGCGCTGCGCGAGCACTACGCGCTGACCCTGCGGGCCTGGGTGGAGCGGCTGGAGGAGCACTGGGAGGACGCCGTACGGCTGACCTCGCCCGGGCGGGCCCGGGTGTGGCTGCTGTACATGGCCGCCTCGGCGCTGGGCTTCGAGCGCGGCCGCCTCGGCGTCAACCAGATCCTCGCCGTCCGGCCCGGGCAGGGCGGGGCGTCGGACCTGCCGCTGCGGCTGCGCACCTGGGGCGCGTAGCCCCCTGGGGCGCGCGCGTGCGCGCACAGGGAAGGGCCCCGGGGCTGCCCCGGGGCCCTTCCCTGCTTCCCGCGTATCTCCCGTGTCCCCGTACTACTCGGTCTTGATGGCCGTCAGCATGTTCAGCCTCGCCGCGCTGCGCGCCGGCCACAGGGCGGCCAGGACGCCGACCACGGCGGCCAGCAGCAGGAAGACGCCGATCCGGTCGAACGGGATCACCAGCTCGTAGTTCGGGATCGAGGCCTTGAAGGTGCGGCCCAGCGCCCAGGCGAGGAAGGTGCCGAGGCCGACGCCGAGCACCGCGCCGAAGAGGGAGATGACCACGGCCTCCAGGCGGATCATGTTCTTGACCCGGCCCCGGTCGAGGCCGACCGCGCGGAGCATGCCGATCTCCTGGGTCCGCTCGAAGACCGACATCGCGAGGGTGTTGACGACGCCGAGCACCGAGATGACCAGGGCCATGCCGAGCAGGCCGTACATCAGGTTCAGCATCGTGCTGATGATGCCGCCCATCTCGTTGCGGATGTCCTGCTTGTCCTCGATCTTGATGGCGGGGTTGTCGCCGAGGGCGTCGATGACCTTCTGCTCGTTGGCCTGGGACTCGCCGCCCGCCATCTTCACGAAGACCTGGCGGATCTGCGGCTTCTCACCGGTCTCGACCGGGATCTGCCGGGCGTCCAGGACGTACGGGGAGACCAGCTCGCTCTCCTCGAAGATCGCGGCGACCTTCAGGGACTTCTTGGCGCCGCCGTCGAAGGAGGCCTCGACCGTGCTGCCGACCGACAGGCCGGCCTTCTTCGCGGTCTTGTCGGCGACGGCGACCTGGCCCTGGGCGAGGCCGGCGACGGAGCCGCTGACCACCTTGAAGTTGACCACCTTGTCCAGGGCGGCCGGGTTCACGCCGGAGGCGGAGTGGAAGGTGCCGTCGGCGCCCTTGAAGTACGCGGACTGCTGGGCTGAGACGGCCGAGACGCCGGGGGTCTTCTCCAGCGCGGTCAGGACCGAGGGGTCCAGGTCGCCGCCGCCGGCCATGGAGAGCATGTAGTCGGCGCGGATCTGGTCCGTGGTGGAGCGGTCGACGGCCTTGCCGACGGTCACGCCGAGCACCGTCAGGCCGGTGACCAGGGTGAGGCCGATGGTCAGCATGCCGGCGGTGACACCGGTGCGGCGCGGGTTGCGGACCGCGTTGCGGGCGGCCAGGTTGCCGGCGACGCCGAAGACGCGGGTCAGCAGCGGCCGTACGACGGCGATCAGCGGGCGCGACAGCATCGGGATCAGCACGGCCACGCCGATGAGGGTGAAGAACGCACCGCCGCCGATGATCCAGCGGCCGGTCTCGCCGCCCTTCGAGGAGCCCATCAGGATCAGGCCGAAGCCGATCGCGGTCAGTACGCCGCCGAAGCTGTTCAGCACCACCAGGGACTTGGCGCTCTGCGGCAGGTGCGCGCTGCCCATGGCCGCGACCGGCGGGATCTTGGCGGTGCGCCGGGCGGGCAGCCAGGCGGCGAGCACGGTGACGACCAGGCCGACGACGAGCGCGGTGATCACGGCGGCGGGGGAGACGACCAGGGGGCCGGCCGGGATCTTGGCCCCGAAGCCGTCCATGGCGGAGCGCAGGGCGACGGCGAGGGCCACGCCGAGGCCGAGGCCGAGGACGGAGGCGACGACGCCGACGAGCAGGGACTCGCTCAGGACCGAGCGGCGGACCTGGCTGCGGGTGGCGCCGACGGCGCGCAGCAGGGCCAGTTCCTTGGTGCGCTGGGCGACCAGCATGGTGAAGGTGTTGTAGATGAGGAAGATGCTGACGAAGAGCGCGATGAAGCCGAAGCCGAGCAGGCCGGTCTTCATGCCGTCCATGCCCTTCTCGATGTCCTTGGCGTTGCGCTCGGCCAGGGCGGCGCCGGTCTCGGCCTTGGCGTGCTTGCCGACGACCGGGGTGACCTCGGCGAGCAGCTTCGCGGCGTCGGCGCCGGGCTTGGCGGCGACGGCGAGTTCGGAGTAGTAGCCGGGGGCGAGGTAGAGCTCCTGGGCGACCTTGGCCTCGAAGAGCACGAGCGAGCCGCCGGCGTTGACCGCGCCGTCCTCGGTGCCGAAGACACCGGTGAGGGTGTACTCCTTGACCGGGCCGTTGGTGGCCACGCGGACCTTGTCGCCGATGGAGTAGCCGCCGGTCTTGGCGGAGGCCTTGTCCAGGGCGATCTCGTCGGCCTTCGCCGGGCCGTGGCCGGCGGTGAAGGCGTAGCGGGGGTCCTTGCCGTCCTTGACGGGGGCGAAGTTGGCGCCCTGGTTGGCCCAGCCGGTGCCGATCAGCTTGCCGCGCCGGTCGGGGACGCCGGCGAAGCCGGAGACCCGGCCGGCGACGGAGTCGACCCCGTTCAGCCGGGCGACCTTGTCGAGGGTCTGCTGGCTGATGCCGGGCTCGCCCTCCTCCTTCGTCCCGTCCTCGGTGCGGCCGGGACCGAACTGGGTGACGGAGACGGCGACCCCGTCGTAGCTCTTGCGGGACTGGTCGGACAGCGCCTTGCTGACGGTGTCGGTGAAGACGAACGTGCCGGAGACGAAGGCGACGCCGAGCATGACGGCGAGGACCGTCATCAGCAGCCTGGCCTTGTGCGCGAGCACGTTGCGCAGGGCGGTACGGAACATGGGAATCCAGAAGTCGTGGTGGTCCGCCGGGTCGGCGGGGCGCGGGGCGGTCTACGGTTCGGCGCGGCCGAGGTCAGGGCCTCAGCTGGTGCGGCCCTTGGCGTCGAAGGCCTTCATGCGGTCGAGCACCCCGTCGGCGCTGGGGCGGAGCATCTCGTCGACGATGCGGCCGTCGGCGAGGAAGATGACGCGGTCGGCGTAGGAGGCGGCCACGGGGTCGTGGGTGACCATGACGACGGTCTGGCCGAGCTCGCGCACGGAGTTGCGCAGGAAGCCGAGGACCTCCGCGCCCGAGCGGGAGTCGAGGTTTCCGGTGGGCTCGTCACCGAAGATGATCTCGGGGCGGGAGGCCAGGGCGCGCGCGACGGCCACGCGCTGCTGCTGGCCGCCGGAGAGCTGGGTGGGGCGGTGGCCGAGGCGGCCGGAGAGGCCGACCATCTCGATGACGGTGTCGAGCCACTGCCGGTCGGGCTTGCGGCCGGCGATGTCCATCGGGAGGGTGATGTTCTCCAGGGCCGTGAGGGTCGGCAGCAGGTTGAACGCCTGGAAGATGAAGCCGATCTTGTCGCGGCGCAGCTGGGTCAGCTGCTTGTCCTTCAGGCTGCCGAGCTCGGTGTCGCCGATGCGGACCGAGCCGGAGGAGAAGGTGTCCAGGCCGGCGACGCAGTGCATGAGCGTGGACTTGCCGGAACCGGAGGGGCCCATGATCGCGGTGAACTGGCCCTGGCCGAAGTCCACGGACACGTTGTCGAGGGCGACCACCTGGGTCTCGCCCTGGCCGTACACCTTGGAGAGGCCGGTGGCCCGGGCGGCCACGGCCTGGGCGGTGTGCGGGGCGTAGTTCATGGTGGTCACGGGGGGACTCCTCGGGCTGCGGACGGCCACTGCGGTCTGCGGATCGGCGGGACCCTTCCATCGTCACCGCGCCCACCGGGGCGGGGGATCAGCCGAGGTGCCCGTTCGTCGGCCCACTGGAGTCTGACCGCGGGGCGGTGCGCATACGCCTCTGGTATGACACCGCCCCGGAGAAGGGGTGGGGGCCGGGCGGGGCGGACCGGGGGTGTCCCGGGGTGGCGGACAGGGTGGCGGGCGGGGTGGCGCGGGCCATCGAAATCCCGTCATTCCCGTTTCGGGGGTGATCGCCGCCGACAGGGTGCCGACCGTGCCTTCTCGTCCCTGACGGTCCCTCAATCGCCAATAAAATCAGACAACATCGGATCCAGGACCCGCCCCCGACCTGGGCCTTCCCGATAGGCTCGACATAGCGTCCAGTGCTTTTCCACGGGAGCCGCCACGCCCTGCCCGGATGGTGGAATGCAGACACGGCGAGCTTAAACCTCGCTGGCCTTCAGGTCGTGCCGGTTCAAGTCCGGCTCCGGGCACTCTTCACCACGGCCGATCTGCCTGGGGACCCAGGGAGTTCGGCCTTCTCCGTGTCTGCGCCCGGTGTCTGCTCCCGGTGTCGCTTCCGGTGTCGCTTCCGGTGTCTGCTCCTCGCGCCTGCTCCCGCCGAACGTCCTTGACCTCAAGCGAGGTTGAGTTCCTAACGTCGCTCCCTGTCGCCCCGCACGGCAGCGGGCGCACCGGAACGGACGAAAGGCACCGGTCATGGAGTACACGCACGACGACGCGGGACTGCTCCGGCAGCCCATCGGCTACTGGAGCTGGGCCGCCTACAAGGCCGTCGTCGGCCGCACCCGCACCGCCCTCGCCGGGATCGGCACCACCCAGCCGCAGTGGTGGGTCCTCGCCCAGGTCGCCGGCGCCGACACCGGCCGGCCGCGCGCCGAGGTGTCCCGGATGCTGCGCAACTACCTCGACACCGGCGCCGAGGCCATGGAGGAGGAGATCGACACGACGGTCTCCCGCGGGTGGATCACCGAGGACGCCGCCGGGAACCTCGCCATCACCGCCGCGGGCCGGGCCTTCTTCGACGAGGCCGCCGCCCTCCAGCGCGACCTGTGGACCGAGCGGCACGAGGGCATCTCCGACGAGGAGTACCTGACCACCCTCAAGGTGCTCCAGCGCTTCATCCACAACACCGGCGGACAGGCCTGGCACCACTAGGGCCCGTCGGCGGATCATGGCCGGGTCAGTCCGGCCCTCGGCGCGCCCGTCGATTACCCCCTGCGCTTCCGCCGGGGTTCTCCTAAGATCCTCCTCCAGCAGTAGGGTGCTTTTTTTGCTAACCCATTACCCTTGACGCAAGGCCGCGCCCGGTGGCCATGGAGGAGTGAGATGAGGAGCAGTAACCCGGTCTTCTCGCGACGGGGGTTCAGCCGCGACAACGGTGCCTACGCGGGCTTCGACGCGCAGTACCAGCAGGCCGGGGCCAACCCGTACGCGACGAATCCTTACGCCACCGCCCCGGACACCGGGATGCCGCAGGCTCCGGCGCGCGCCGGTGTGATGACGATCGACGACGTCGTGAGCCGTACGGCCATGACGCTCGGCACCGTCATCCTGACCGCGACGCTCGCCTGGATCGCCCTGCCCGTCGACCCGGCCAACATCAACAAGTCGTACGGCATCGCGGTCGCCGCCGCGCTCGTCGCGATGGTCCTGGGCCTCGTCCAGACCTTCAAGCGCAAGGCCTCCCCGGCGATCATCCTCGCCTACGCGGCCTTCGAGGGCCTCTTCCTCGGCGTCATCAGCTCGGCGACCAGCACCTACATCGGCGCCGGCGTCGTCGTCCAGGCCGTGCTCGGCACCATGTGCGTCTTCGCCGCGGTGCTGTTCGCGTACAAGATGCGCTGGATCCGCGTCACGCGCCGCTTCTACGGCTTCGTGATGGCCGCCGCCATGGGCTTCATGCTGCTCATGGTCGCGAACCTGCTGTTCTCGCTCTTCGCGGGCGGTGACGGCCTCGGCTTCCGCAGCGGCGGCCTCGGCATCCTGTTCGGCGTCATCGGCGTGGTCCTCGGCGCCGCCTTCCTCGCCCTGGACTTCAAGCAGGTCGAGGACGGCGTCACCTACGGCGCCCCGCGCGAGGAGGCCTGGCTGGCGGCCTTCGGCCTCACGATGACCCTCGTGTGGATCTACCTGGAGCTGCTGCGCCTGTTCCAGATCCTCTCCGGCGACGACTAGTCCCCGGCCGAGTCAGGGGAAGGCCCCGCGAGCACACCGCTCGCGGGGCCTTCCCGCGTTCGTGGACGGGTACGGATCGGGGGCAGGTGTCGGGGGCAGGGGTCGGGGTCGGAACAGGGCGCGGGGTGTGCGCGTGTGGGGGGCGGGCTCAGCCGAACTTGCGGGCGGCCCTGCGCAGGTCGTACTCGTGGATGATCGCCTTGGCCTGGCCGTACGACAGCTCGTGCGCGCCGCGCAGCCAGCTGACCTTCTCCTCGAACCGGATGAGGGAGGGGCCCTCGTCCACGGTGCGGAGCCAGTCGGCGAGGTCACGACCGGTGGTCAGGGGGATTCTGTCGATCATGTTGCGGTGCGTCTGCTCCGAGAACTCTACGGACATGGGCGCCTCCGGAGGTATCGCCGTGCTGTTCTCTTCACGTCACCGTGCCGGAGAGTTCGCCCGTTGGCAATGGTGCCGGGGCGGCGCGTAAGGTCGGCCGGGTGCTCGATACCTCACCCCTGACTGCCGTCGTGGAGCGTTTCGCCGACCGGCTGCGGGCCATGCCGCAGAGCCGTCTCCAGCAGGGTGCCGCCGCCGAGGCGCTCCAGCTGGCCCGGGAGCTGTCGGCGCGAGCGCAGCGGCTGGAATCGCCCCCGGGGGCGGCTCCGGCGCGCACCATGCCCGACGCGGGGGTCTTCGTCGTCGGGGACCAGGTCGCGGTCGCCGGAGCCGACCTCGCCGAGGCGCTGCGCGCCGCGGACGCCACGGCCGCCCCGGACACGGCGACGGCCCCGTCCGAGATGCTGGACGAGGCCGTGGCGCTGGTGGAGCAGGCGGAAGTCAGAGCGACGCGATGACGCGGTCCGCGAGGATGTAGACGTTGTTGTCGGGGTCCTGGGCGTCCCCGCCGCAGGAGAACGTCAGCGCGTACGCACCCGAGATGCCCGAGCCGCCCAGCAGGACCGGCGCGGTGCCCGAGCGCAGGGCCTCTGCGAGGCGCTCCGCGGTCTCCCGGTGGCCCGGCGTCATGCACAGCGTGGTGCCGTCGGTGAAGACGTAGACGTCGAGCGTGCCCAGCGGTCCGGGGCGGACGTCCGCGAGGGCCGTACGGGCCTCCGCGAGCTCCTCCAGCCGGCTCACCGTGCGCTCGTGGTCCACCCCGGCGGGGGCGGACTGGGCCGGAACGAAGTCGGGGTGCGACGGGTGGCGCCGGCGGGCCGCGGCCAGCTCGGGGGAGTCCTCGGGGTACTCGTCGGCGACCTCCTCGCCGAGCACCGGCTCCAGACCCACCAGGTCCGCCTGCCGGGGCAGGAAGACGGCCGGGCCGTCCTCGCCCATGCCGGGCAGCCCGCCCAACAGGGACGGGGCGTCGGCGGCGTCGCGGGCCTCCTGGGCCGCCCAGAAGGCGCGCGCCTCGGCCAGCTCGCGCTCGCGCTCCTCGGCGAGGGCCTCGGCCACGGCGGCCCGTATCTCGGCGGCGGGGGATTCGACGGCGTGGCGGGCGTGCGGGACGCTCGCACCGCGGAACTGGGCCGGCACGGCCAGCTCACCGCGCAGGGCCGTCACCTGCTTGCGGAGGCCGTGGACGGCGTGCAGCGCAGCAGCGCCCACGGCCGCGGCTACGGCCGTGGTCAGCAGCAGGACTAGAGACATGGCGCTCACTGACTAACTCCTGATTTGACTCGATCCCCCGACTTCCTACATCAGAGTGTCCTGACCTGGGAATGGCGTGCAGTGCATTACGTCACGAAATGGACAGGGCTTTCGTCACACAGGCGGCCAGTGTGACGGCCTTGACCTGGGAAAACAACAATCCCCCAGGACAAAGGTCACATCCTGGGGGAGATTCGGTCACAGGTCGGCCGCGGGGGGATTGGATCCGGTGCCGGCAGGGCCGCAAGGGATCGCGCGGATCCCTTGCGGCACACGGCCCCCGGGCCCGGGACGGACCCGGCGCGGGCTCAGCTCAGGCGCTCGTTTCCTCGGTCGCGCTGGGCTTCGCCTCCGCTGCGGGCAGGTGCCGCCCTCGTACCTCGGGCGACCCCTACCCTCCGCTGCGGCTCAGCTCAGGCGCTCGATGACCATCGCCATGCCCTGGCCGCCGCCGACGCACATCGTCTCGAGGCCGAACTGCTTGTCGTGGAACTGGAGGCTGTTGATCAGGGTGCCGGTGATGCGGGCACCGGTCATCCCGAACGGGTGACCGACGGCGATGGCACCGCCGTTGACGTTCAGCTTCTCCAGCGGGATCTCCAGGTCCCGGTAGGACGGGATGACCTGGGCCGCGAAGGCCTCGTTGATCTCGAACAGGTCGATGTCGCCGACGGTCAGGCCCGCGCGCTTCAGGGCCTGCTTGGACGCCTCGACCGGGCCGAGGCCCATGATCTCGGGGGACAGGGCGGTCACGCCCGTGGAGACGATCCGGGCCAGCGGGGTCAGGCCCAGCTCCCGCGCCTTGGTGTCGCTCATGATGACCAGCGCGGCGGCGCCGTCGTTCAGCGGGCAGCAGTTGCCGGCCGTGACCATGCCGTCGGGGCGGAAGACGGGCTTCAGGCCCGAGACGCCCTCCAGCGTGACGCCGGCGCGCGGGCCGTCGTCGGTGGAGACGACCGTGCCGTCCGGGGTGGTGATCGGGGTGATCTCGCGGGCCCAGAAGCCGTTCTTGATGGCCTGCTCGGCCAGGTTCTGGGAGCGGACGCCGAACTCGTCCATGTCCTGGCGGGTCACGCCCTTGAGGCGGGCCAGGTTCTCGGCCGTCTGGCCCATCGCGATGTACGCGTCCGGGATCAGGCCGTCCTCGCGCGGGTCGTGCCAGGTGGAGCCCTCGGACTGCGCCACCTCGGCGGTGCGGGCCTCGGCGTCGGCGAACAGCGGGTTGTGCGTCTCGGGCAGGCCGTCGGAGGTGCCCTTGACGGAGCGGGAGACGGTCTCGACACCCGCGGAGATGAACACGTCGCCCTCACCCGCCTTGATGGCGTGCAGCGCCATGCGGGAGGTCTGGAGGGAGGAGGAGCAGTAGCGGGTGATGGTGGTGCCGGGCAGGTAGTCCATGCCCATCTGCACCGCGACGATACGGGCCAGGTTGTGGCCCTGCTCGCCGCCGGGCAGGCCGCAGCCGAGCATCAGGTCGTCGATCTCGCGCGGGTCCAGACCGGGGACCTTCGCCAGGGCGGCCTGGATGACCGTGGCGGTCAGGTCGTCCGGGCGGACGTCCTTGAGGGACCCCTTGAAGGCGCGGCCGATGGGGGACCGGGCGGCGGAAACGATGACGGCTTCGGGCATCGGGGCTCCAAGGATGAGGCGGCGTTACGGACCGCAAGCGAAGTTACCGGCCCGTACGGTCGAGGTCACCGCCTGAACGATGTGACCCCGATCGCTCCCACCCCAGCCTGCCACCGCTCCCGCCTCCTGCAGCCCCCGCCGCTCCCCTCCGGCTCCCGCCGACGCCTGCGGCTGGGGTCCGGCAACTTCAGCCTCGCCGGCGTTTGAGGCGCGGGTCCGGGCGGAGCCCGGTGCCCGGCGGAGCCGGGTTTCCCAGGGGCGCCGCCGCCAGCCCCCGCG